>QHXD01000398.1 GCA_003223895.1 Acidobacteriota bacterium | reverse complement strand
GGACCCGTGAAGAATCGGATATATTTCCGCGCATAATACGGCGTGTAGGTGTCCTTCCATTCGCCGGGAAATTTCGCCGAAAGCTGGTACGCGTTCGACTTCATGATCGTGCGGATCACATGCTGAATGCTGTAATTGCTCTTCTGAAAATCCAGCGCCATCGCGTCCAGGAGCTCCGGGTTGGTCGGCTGTAACGTCCATGGCTTCGGCGGTGGATTCTTTGGATCGATTCGCGCCAGGTCGAACCCGTCGTAGGGCTCCACGAATCCAACCGTCATAAGCCTGCCCCAAAGCAGGTTGACCGTTGCGCGAGCAAACTGAATATTGCTCGTCAACATGCGAGCGTATTCTTCACGGACGTTCGCGCCGGGCCGTGGTCTTTCTCCGGTCAAAAGGAAAGCAGGTTCCGCGGTCTTGCCGTTGCGAGGGTAGGAATTCGAGCTGGGAGTCGCGAATGGCGCGTCGTTTCCGCTGGTATATCCGGCGGCGAGATCATGAAAGACCTGGTCGTCGTTGTCCATGTACGTCGTGATCGAGCGCACGTTTCCAAAAAACGCGCCATTGCCGTGGAATTCCGCGCGCTTTCTCTGCGACAGGTACAAGTTGATGCTCTCGAGGTGCCCGGCACCGTCATGGCATGAAATACAGGTCGTGTTGATCCCGAGGAAGATTCGGCCGTTTTCGATGGTCATGATGTCGATGACGTCCAGACGATTTGTGACTCGGAAATCGTCCGGATCGGCGGGCAGCCAGCAGACACCGTCGTTGGCGCGTCCCAACAGTCCCAGGGATGGGATGGTGTTGTGCGCCTTGGTCGAGGGAGTCATCATGTCATAAACGACTTCGTTGTAGGGCCGATCGAGGCGAAGCCATTCCTTGATCCAGAATTGGAACCCGTTCTTTCCGTAACCGGTATCGGCGCCCAGACGAAACAGATCGCCCCAGAACCAGGCAAACTGTTCGGTGAATTCCTCGGTGCCGATCAGCGAATCGATGAGCTTGTCACGTTTGTTGGCGTCCGTGCTCGCAACGAAATCGCGGACCTGCTTCGCGGTTGGAATCATTCCGGCTGCATCGACATAGACTCTGCGGACGAACTCTTCATCCGTCGAGAGGCCGGCGTGAGGGATGTTGTCACGTTCGATGCGGCCGAAGATGAATTCGTCGATAAGGTTCTTTCGAGGGATTCGCGCGTTTGCCTGACCGCTCTCGGGTAAGGTTTTGGCGACTTCGTTCGTAATCCTTGCTGCCTCTGCGCCTGCATCGGTCTTGGGCGCGAACAAACCCTGATGGGCATCCTCAAAGCGATCCGGATTCTGCTGCCCAGACGGCGCTTGTGACGGAGCAGGTTTTTGCGCGCCCAGGCTGTGAAAGGCGAGCGCGAAGACAAGGATGGCCAGAACGGTCAAACTGGACTTGGTCATCGACTGGACCTCCAGGGCCGGAAGAGTTAGCGACAAACTGTTATTGCAGTAAAAACCCTAAGCCATTCAACTATTTCGGCTGACGCTTGTCAATAAATTACCCACGCGGATCAACGCGGGCTGAAGCCCGCGACTACATTTGGGGTCAACGTTCTGCCTGAATGTAGTCGCGGGCTTTAGCCCGCGTTCATTCCCTGCCTTCAGCGCGCAAAAACTTCCATCATTTCATCGCGTGCCATATAGAAGCGCGCGCCGCGGATTTTGCCGTCCTGTATCTGAAAAAAGGCCGCGCCAGGGTACATCCAGCGCCGATTGTCTTTGCGCGAGGTGTAAGCCCCCGCATATTGCACAGCGACCGATGGGCCACCCCAGGGTCCCTCGGCTACATGGATCATCTCAATGGCCTTTTCGTTCGCCGTTACCGCCTGAATCCGAAAGGTGATGGCTTTGTTTGCCTTTGCGAAATCGTCGATCATTTTCCGGATCTTCTCCTGACCTTCGAAGCGCACTTCTCCCAGTTGCTTTTCATTCGGACCAATTTGATGAAACGCGTCCGGACGATACAACTCCAATAACCGGTTGGTGGCTTCCTCTGATCCATCGAGCTTGTTCCAGCGCTCAAACCACTGTCGCACGATGTCTTCACCCTTTGGCTGCGGCTTCGCCGGTGCGGCTTGCCCGAATGCGAAGCACGGGATGAGGAGGATGAGAAGAGACGAAAGGACTCTTCGCGTCACGGCGTTGTTCTCCTTGAGTTGGTATTTTGGGCGCATCTTAACCACAAAAAACACAAGAAGCAAAAACTCTTGTGCGCTCGAGTCATGCAAGACCGTTGAGGCGAGCGTATTCCCCTCCTGGAACAGGAGGGGTGGCTGCGCCATTAAGAAAAAGGTCCCGTTCCGAAGCGGCGCAGACGGGGTGGTCGCTCACACGAAATGTTTCGCCGAACTGACCACCCCGGCCGCGCCTTCAATGGAGGCTTCGCTGCATTTTCTTGATGGCGCGTCCACCCCTCCTGTTCCAGGAGGGGAACACCCTCACCTGAACCCATTTCGAAATTTCGAGATCGAACAGTGCAACTCGATGGTCTTGCTCATGAATATCAAAACGCCAGGCGCAGTTGAAGCTGGACAACGCGCGCAGAGCGCGTCCCGATGGCTTGACCAAAGTTGAAAACGCTCCTGTTGGTCACAATGCCCGAGTACTGTGTCTGATTCAGCGCGTTCTGCATGTCCGCCTTGAACTCCAGAGTCTTCGTTTCAGCAAGGGAAAAACTCTTTCCCAGAGAAAGGCTGAGGTTCGTGTATGCCGGTCCCCGAACCGGGGTGCCTGAGATGTTTCCTCGCCGCGGCGTTCGGCCGGATGCCACAACGACAGGTAGCAGCACGAATGCGTCAGGGTTCAAATACTGCAGGTTTCCAAAGCTGCAGCATTTTTTGTTGACGGCTCCCTCGATATCCATCAGGTCCGGCCGGCCGCCGGTCTGAGTAATCGTTATCGGGGCACCGGTGTTGCCTCTCCAGATTCCGGATATTTGCCAGCCTCCAGGCACCTGCCGGCCCACGGCAGAGTTGTTGAACGGCGTCGGAACCTGGTAGACCCAATCGACAATGACGCTGTGCATGACATCGCCACTATTCAAGGTGCGCTCGATCTTCACATTGTTGAAGTCTTCAACGCCGCCGATAGTGTCTCCCCACCCGACATTGGCACCCGTGTAAGACAGGCCCTTGCCGAAGGCGTGGTGAATATTAAACAACAGTCCGTTGCTCATCCGTTTCCTTAAGGACGTTTGCCAGGAGTGGTAAACGGTCTGCTGGGAGTCGTCGCGGTATTCGGAGTTGACATCGCTCGGGTTCGGTTTGAGTCCGGTCAGGCGATCCGCCAGATTGTATCTCCTCGTCATGAAGAACTTGATACCCCGAGTACCGACGTATGAACTTTCCAGCACGAGCGTCGGTGTCAACGCTCTCTGAATGCTCAATGTGTAATTCATCGCATACGAGGGATGCATGTTCGGATTGTAGCGGATACCAACCCTCGGAGTGTTTCCGGACAGCGCCTTCGTTACGCCGTTTACATAGTCCCTGGTGAGCGGATATTTCATTCCGTATGTGGCGGCTTCCGCCCTTGTATAGGAGAAGACCGTGGGCTGAAAGGGACTTCTCACCACGCCCTGTTCCACATTTTGAGTATCGACTCCCTGGAAATTGATACCGTAGCCTCCGCGCAAAACGAAGTCGCCTGTATCGTCCAGCGTATAAGCGAAGCCAAACCGTGGCGCCAGGCTGAGGTTATCGCTGTCGTATGGATTGTCCTTCGGGCGCAGCGGTCCCCAGATAAAATTGACCGAATCGAGCAAGGGTCCCTGGTTGTAATTTCCGACGTCTCCTCCCCCCTTCTGCAAGGGTCCGGTGACGAGATGACCATAACGGTCATAACGAAGTCCGAGGTTCAAGACCAATTTCCGATTCACGCGCCAGTCGTCCTGTGCGAAGGCGCCGAAGTTGATTACACGCCAGCGGCTCAAGGGTGAATCAAAGTCGACGGGAACCGAGCTCGCCTCGTTCCGCTGGATGTCCGCCAGGGTCTGGTAGGACACGGCCTGGCTGTTGATTTCCGACCTTCCTCCCGAAGGCATGCTCAGAACGGCGCCAAACTTCCAGGAGTGCGTTCCACGAATAAGCGCAATCTGCTGCTCGAACGAGTAGCTCGGTATGAGGCCGCGAGTATTACGATCCGCGGACAGGGCCGCCATACCTGGGTAGTTGATTCGTGGAACCCTGCCACTGCCGGGGTCCGTCTCGACAGGAACGGCCGGATCTTTTTCGTCCCAGAATTGAAATTTCCTTACATAAGTGTGCTTGTTGTACCCCACACGCGTTGACGAGGTCCATGGGCCGCGGCCGATCACGTAGTTCGCGCTGACGCGCCGATTGTTCGTCACGAAACTTTGGGGATCCTTAGGCAGGACCTGCGCTTGCGATTGGAAGGGATGTCCTCCCGCAAAGCTTACGGACAAGTTGCCGCCGCCCACCAGGTAATCTGCTTTCCAGTCGAAGTGATCGTCGTCGTTCTGGTTGTACCCTGGGCCGACCCAAAGAGCGAGAAGGTCCGTCGGAGCGTAGCTCTGGTTGGGAAGAGGATAGTAATCCAAAAACGTTTTCATCTGAGGGCCCGGCATCGCCCGCAGCATGATGTCGCGGAAATACGGCGTGGGCACGGTGGGACGCAGAGCGATCGACGAACGTTGCCGGTAGCCTTCGTAAGCGAAAAAGAAGAAGAGTCGGTTTCTGACGATCGGTCCTCCGAGCGAACCACCGAACTGGTTCCAAACCGAGTGGGGCTTGCTTTCGAGCGTGGCGGGGCGGGGCGAGAGCACGGAGCCTTCATAGCGGTGTAACAGGCTGCCGTGACGCTCGTTCGTTCCCGATTTGGTAATCAGGCTCACCGTCCCCGCCATGGCCGAACCGTA
>QHXD01000397.1 GCA_003223895.1 Acidobacteriota bacterium | reverse complement strand
AAGGCGTCGACTTTCCGATACTTCTCTGCTGCGTTGAAGAGCAGACTTGCAAGCGTGAGAATCCCGCCTGAAGATGGGCACTCTCCATCTTGTTCAAGAATTCCAATGTTTTCATTTAACATGCTTGCACCTACTTTTTAGAGGCACGAGGTGCTATGTCCGATTACAAAAGAACGCCGCTCCACGCGCTCCATCACACGCTCGGTGCACGCCTGATTCCATTTGGAGGCTGGGAAATGCCGGTCGAATACAGCGGCATTTCCAAAGAGCATACTGCTGTTCGGACGGCGGCCGGCCTGTTCGACGTCAGCCATATGGGTGAGTTCGAAATTCACGGCCGGCAATCACTCGAGCTCATTCAACTCACCACTGCGAACGATGCAGCGAAGCTGGTCGACGGACAAGCCCAGTACTCGGCGATGGCGTATCCCGAGGGCACGGTGATTGATGACCTTCTCGTGTACCGGCACAACCGGGAACACTTCATGGTCGTCGTCAACGCGGCCAATATCCAAAAAGACTTCGAATGGATCACTTCACACAACCGGTTCGATGCGGTTATCGAAAATGTGAGTGACCGCGTCGCGCTGCTTGCCGTTCAAGGACCGAAGGCCATCGATATCCTGCAGCCGTTTGTACCACAGCAGCTGGACAAAATCGGTCCTTACCACTTTGCCCGCCTCGCAGTGCTCGGTGTGGATGCAATTGTCTCCCGCACTGGATACACTGGTGAAGACGGCTTTGAAATCTATGTCTCTGCGGAACACGCCGAATCGATCTGGAACGCCATACTCGACAGAGGCCGTCCATTCGGCCTGATCCCTGCGGGGCTTGGCGCGCGGAACACGCTACGGCTCGAAGCGAAGATGCTTCTTTACGGCAACGACATGGACGAAACAACCACGCTGCTGGAAGCGGGTCTCGGGTGGATCGTGAAGTTCGACAAAGGAGAGTTCATCGGCCGCGACTCCCTGCTGAAGCAAAAACAGGAAGGCGTGAAACGCAGGCTCGCTGGTTTTGAAATGCCTGGACGCGACATAGCGCGCGACCACTACCCAGTCTTTGTCGACGGACGCGAAGCCGGCCGCGTCACCAGCGGATCGCCGTCAATCACTCTGAAGAAGAATATTGGTCTTGCCTACCTTCCGGTGGAACACGCATCGGTTGGGTCCAGATTTCAAGTTTCCATTCGCGGCCGGATGTGCGATGCACAGGTTGTGCCGACGCCGTTCTACAAACGCAAAGAGAGGTAGCGAATGACGCCAGAAGATCTGCTGTATACGAAGGAGCACGAGTGGTTACGCCTTGCCGACGGCACGGGCACCATAGGAATCACCGATCATGCCCAGAAGGAACTCGGTGAAGTTGTGTATGTGGAACTCCCCAAAGTTGGTGACACCTTCGACGCCGGCCAGACATTCGGCTCAGTCGAGTCCGTGAAGGCTGTCTCCGAGCTGTTCATCCCGGTCTCCGCTGAGGTCGTGGAAGTCAATCCGGCACTTGCCGATTCGCCGGAGAAGATCAACGAAGATCCATACGGGCAGGGCTGGATGATTCGCGTCCGGCTCCGCGACAAGAACGAAGCCCGTGGGCTCATGTCCGCCAGAGATTACGAGGAGTACACGAAGGAAGAATGAGCGGCTGCGAATGCAAGCCCGACGCGAAGCGCAAGCGCGATAGCGCGCAGCCTCAAGAGATGGCGCAGCCATTAATAAAATGAGATACATCCCGAATTCAGCGGCCGACCGGCAACAAATGCTGGCCGAGATCGGTATCGATTCCATTGAGCAGCTCTTTTCCGGCATACCCGAAAGATCAAGGCTCCGGCGCCTCCTGAACATTCCGAAGGCATTGACGGAGCCCGAACTGATCGACTATTTCCGCGAAAGAGCAGCCAGGAATGCCGTCGACTATACGTCGTTCGTGGGAGCCGGCGTCTACCGGCACCACATCCCCATCATCGTCGATGCCTTGATTTCGCGTTCGGAGTTCTACACGGCGTACACGCCCTATCAGGCTGAGATCGCGCAGGGCACGCTGCAGGCGATCTTCGAGTTTCAGACGTACATTGCCCAGTTGACCGGAATGGAAGTGGCCAACGCTTCGCTTTACGACGGCAGCACCGGTCTTGCCGAGGCGGTTCTCATGGCCCAGCGCGTGAGCAAGAAAAACAGGTTTCTCATCGCGCAGACGGTTCATCCGGAATACCGCGCGGTCGTTGGCACGTATGCGAAGAATCTCGGAATACAAATCGAGCAGATCGGTTACACGCCGGAAGGCCGGCTTGATCCCGCGAAACTGCAAGCGGCCCTTGGCAAGGACGTGGCCGCGGTGGTGGTTCAATCGCCAAATTTCTTCGGGACTGTCGAGAAGACGAACGAGATCTCGGATCTCGCGCACAAACACGAAGCGCTGTCTGTTGTGAACGTATGCGAGGCGATGTCATTGGGCATTCTGAAACCACCTGAAGGCGCGGACATTGTTGTGGGCGAAGCCCAGTCGCTGGGCGTTCCGATGAGCTTCGGCGGCCCCCATCTGGGGTTCCTCGCGACGCGTGACCGATACGTCCGGCAGATGCCGGGGCGGCTCGTGGGAATGGGTAAGGATCAATCCGGCCACAGTGGCTTCGTGTTGACGCTTTCCACTCGCGAACAGCATATCCGCCGTGAGAAGGCGACATCCAATATTTGTACCAATCAGTCGCTTTGCGCGCTGATGGCCACGGTCTACCTGGCCACGGTTGGCCCCCAGGGCCTGCGAGAGATTGCCGAGCAAAACATCTTGAAGACAGACTACGCCGTCACCCGGATCCAGAGTCGTACAAAACACCGGGTTCTCTTCCCCGGCCCCCGGTTCAACGAGTTTGTCGTCGAACTGAAAGACGATTACGCACCGCGCGCGCAACGCCTCCTGAAGAACAAGATCGTGCCGGGGATTTCTCTGTCTCGTTTTTATCCGGAGCTGGGTAACGCCGTTCTTTTGTGCGTGACGGAGACGGCTCGCAAGGAACAGATCGACGCGCTGGTACAAGGACTCGCATGAACGATCATCAAAGAACCGCAACGCATTTCTCGCTCAATGAACGACTCCTCTTCGAGGAGGGTTCGGCAGGCCGCCGAGGTTTCGACTTGCCTGCGCTGGACGTGCCGTCGAAAGACATCTCCGAAGTGATCGACTCCAGTCTCTTGCGCAACGAGATCCCGGGTATGCCCGAGCTCAGCGAGGTGGACGTGATCCGTCATTTCACCCGGCTTTCCACCTGGAACTATCACATCGATCTCGGTCTGTATCCGCTTGGCTCCTGCACGATGAAGTACAACCCGAAGATCAATGAACGGATGGCGCGGCTCGAGGGTTTCATGCTGGCTCATCCTCTCCTGCCGGCGGAACTGATTCAGGGCGCGCTTGAAGTCCAGAAGACACTGGAGCAGTGCCTGGCCGAAATCAGCGGCATGGATGCGGTCAGCCTGCAACCTGCTGCCGGAGCCCATGGCGAGATGACGGGCATCCTGTTGATTCGCGCCTGGCATGAGTCTCGAGGCAATCCACGGAAGAAGATTCTCATCCCGGACTCCGCGCATGGCACAAACCCGGCGAGCGCCACGATTTCGGGCTACGTTGTCGAGAACGTCCCATCAAACAAGAGCGGCACCGTGGATCTCGACCATCTGAAGAAAATGGTCAATGAGGACGTTGCCGCGATCATGATCACGAATCCGAATACTCTCGGTGTGTTTGAAACCGAAATCGCCGAGATCACGGAACTGATGCACTCGCGAGGCGCGCTCGTTTATATGGACGGCGCGAACCTGAACGCGCTGATGGGGATCACAAGGCCGGGCGACTTCGGTGTCGATGTTCTGCACATCAATCTGCACAAGACATTCACGACGCCTCACGGAGGAGGCGGTCCCGGCAGCGGACCGGTCGCAGTGAAGAAAATTCTGGAGCCTTTCCTTCCTTATCCTGTCGTGGGAAGGAAATCGGACGGTTACTTCTTCGATTACGACCGCCCCCAATCGATCGGCAAAATCAAGGCGTATAACGGCCAGTTCGGCATGCACGTCCGGGCGCTGTGTTACATCCTGGCCAACGGGCCTGAAGGCCTGAAACAGGTTTCAGAGGTTGCGGTGCTCAATGCGAATTACATTCGGGCGAAGCTGAAGGACGCCTACGCTCTGGCTTACAAGTCGCCTTCCCTTCACGAAGTCGTGTTTTCGGACAGGATCCAGGCTCGAAAGGATGTCCACGTCTGGGATATCGGCAAGCGGCTCATGGACTATGGGTTTCATCCTCCTACCGTCCACTTCCCGCTTATCGTGCCCGGCGCCATCATGATCGAACCTACCGAGACCGAGAGCAAACAGGAGCTCGACGCGTTCATCAATGCCATGCTCGCCATCGCCAAAGAGGCCGAGGAAAATCCCGAACTCGTCAAATCCGCTCCGCATACCACCCGCATCGGCCGCATCGACGAAGCTGCCGCGGCTCGCAAGCCGGTGTTGCGCT
>QHXD01000365.1:4935-9261 GCA_003223895.1 Acidobacteriota bacterium | reverse complement strand
GTGAATGTGCCTAAACCCGTCGCTGTGCTCGTGAGATTGATCGCTGTCCCCTCCGGACTACTGGCCGGAGCGCCATTGATGCTCACTGCCGGCGGCTGGGCAGTATTGACACCAGGTTGAAACTTTGGAACCGTGATACCGACTGGAGAGATCAGGAAATTAGGCGTAGACGGTTGGTCCCTTCCCGACAGGGGAGTTTGCCCTGTGAAGCTTCCGTTCGGGGTCAAACGGTAGATTCCCCTCAAGAGTTCGTCCACAACGAGAATGTTGTTGGTTTCCTCGGTCGTTATGCCAAAAGGCAACTGCCAACCTACGGGGGGGTTGGCTGATACGGTAACCTGGACGTGGTTGATGAGATCCACGCGGAAGATCCCTGGATTCGAGCAGCCGTACGCGAAATACGAAAAGACTGTCGCGAGGACATTCCCGGTGTTCTCGACTGCGATTCCCATGGGACAGTTGAAGGGTGCGCTTTGAGGCACCTGCGGAGATGCGGAAGCAGGTCCCCAGACTACCTGCTGGTTGCCGCCCAGGGAATCCATGCGGATGATCGCGCCTTGCCCGCCGAATGAGGCCATGTCGCTCACGACGATGCTGAGATCGAGCGGGTCGATAGCAACGCCGTACGGATGGACGATGTTTCCGCCTTGCGCGATTACACTTTGTGCTCCGGTCGTCTTATCTATTCGAATGATCCTGCCCGGTATGCCCGGCGGTACAAGGAGGACTTTATCCGAATTCAGCCCGCTATCCGCCACAATGAAGTCGCCATTATTGTCGCGTGCTATTCCGAAAAAGTCGTTCGAAGCTGTCGCTGCCGAGAGGAGCGTTTGACCTCCTGTCGCAGGATCGACGCGAACGATCCCTTTGATTCTATCCGTGGCAACGATGGTGCCATTGGCCTCTACCACTGCGCCGACGGTTTCCGATAAGAGATTACCCGACGAGATGAGAGTCTGAGTTCCGTTTGACGGGTTTATAAGGAAGAGTGCGCCACTTCCCGAGGGACCCGCGCTGGGATCAGCGACAACGATGTCACCTCGGCAAAGATAAGCATTTGTGCCGCTCGGACACGTCCTGAGAGGTAGCCCCTGTGCCCAGGCTGCGGGTGATGCCACGCTCAATGTTAGGAGCACCGCAGCCAGCGCAAAAGCGACTGTGACGGTTGTCCGAATGGACAGTCGTGAGTTACGACCGTCAGCGACACTCTGGATAGCACTTCTCATCGGAGACCTCCTGTAATTGTTCAGCGAATCGAGAGACGACCCGACATAGTGTCGCGCCGTTTTGTCAGCCATTTGTTTTGTGAATTCTGATCGTTGTTCTTCGTTAGTCAGGCGTGAGCGGCCATGGCGGCCGCTTTCATCAGCACTGGGCGCACTGTGATTGTCGGTCTAGTTGATCCGATTGACTACGACAGGGTGCACAGGATTCACATCCGTTTCTGAGGTCGTAGCAACGGCATCGTTCATCAATATCGGTTGAGTCGATATGATCAAATCGTCATACCAGACATGACCGGCGGGATGGAGTTGGGAATCGTCCTTTTTTGTGTGGTAAGGCGAAAGAAGGAATTGCCCAAAACCGTCGCCAGAAGTTCCTGACCAATCGATCCTGGCATCGCTGTAATCAACAGCGAGCTGTCCATCCACCCACAATTGAACGCGGCTGGAGGGTTCATTGCTTTGACCCCGAATCTCAATACGGCCGGTAAATTCCATCCAGTGATCCGCTTTGTACGGGACACATAAGGGCTCGGGATAATTGACATGCGATTCGAAGCCGCTGCCCGCATGATTCGCACCTCTGTTGTACTTGCAGCCGCGAACATCCTGAATACCGTAGTCGTCACGCCCTATCTGACCGTACATTTGAGGTACACCGCGTTGCCAGCCGTTAGTAATCGTGACTTCAAGACTACTGGCACTGTTTCCCTTTGGCGGGTTGCCGAACCAGATCGCCTGCTTCCAGCCGCCGCACTCTCCGTCCAGACAGCGAAAGTCGGTGGACAGAAAACTGTCATCGAATCTCTGGTAAAACTGAAAATAGAGAACACTTCCCAATGGAGAGCCCGGGCCGACGTAGGTTCCGTCCGGACTACCGTCGCCGTCTCGCTTAAATACCTCCATAAACTGGCCGCCTGAATCGGCAGAGCTATTCGAGGGAATGGTGATCTTTAGTGACCCGGCTCCTGAGTGAACGGTTTCCGCGTCGATCTCGGGAAAGACGCACTGACCGTTCTGAACGGCCGCAACCGTATTCCCCCAACCCTGACGGTTCCTTCCGAAATACTGGTTCTTCTGTCCCTTGAAAACCGTGTCGCACACTGTTGCCGCGGGCCAGGTGTAGTGAAGGTCGCTCGGGCTGTCGAAGCCGAGACACTTGACGATGCCAGGCCGTGCGCACTTCTGTGCAAGGACGGCTCCCGGCGGAATCGCCGAGATATCTGTCTTCAAATCCGAAACGGGATTCAAAGAGGGCAACCGATTGCCGACCATGGAGTGATAGTCAAGAAACGCGAAGATCACGGCAGACACTCCAACTGTGACAAACAGGAGGCCGAGTATCAGCCGTAAGTCTGCTATGCGAACTGTTGTGAAAAGACTTTCTTTGCTCATCTCAACAATTGTTATAAGTCGAGCCTCCGGCAAATCTGAAGTCCTTGAAGTTCAATCTCCGAGAGCGAATGAGAAGGCGAGTTGTGCGAAGAGGCGCTCTTATCTCAGTTATCGTGCGGCTGCGTTGGCGGCCAACAAACGTGGCGGCACGAAAACGTCGCGCATGAGGTCTTCCGTGCAACCACGAGAACGAATCAGGAAATCTTCACCCTGGTCGACCAGGACTTCCACCGGGGTGTTGTGACTCAGGAAAACCAGTGGGCTCGCACTTCGGGCGTAAGCTCCGGATTGGAAGATTCCGACCAAATCACCGACATCGGCGCTGGGGAGATTCACGTTGCGCCCGAGAGTATCAAGAGGTGTACACAGGGGTCCGACCAGATCCACCTGTTCGACAGACTCGTGGTGGAGCTTTTCCACTAATGCAACTGGATAATTTCGCTTTATCGTCTGACCAAGGTTTCCGGAGGCTGCGAGATGATGATTCATTCCACCGTCGAGTATCAGGAATTTCTTTCCGCGCGATTCTTTTATATCGACAATGCGAGCGACATAAATGCCGGCTTCTCCGATCAGGAATCTTCCAGGTTCGATCACGAAACGAGTTCCTCGAAAATGCGGATCCTTCCGCACATCGTCCATCAGACTTGCAACTCCTTCGGATAACTGAGTGAGGTCGAGCTCACGGTCGCCGGTGAAGTAGGGAATGCCCAAGCCGCCGCCGAAATCGACCGTCTGGAGCGGCCTGCCGATTCTTGAAGCAACGGCGCGCGCAACCTGGACAGCCTTCCTGTATTGATTTATCAGTACGGAGCAGTCCAGGACCTGCGTTCCCACAAACATGTGGATACCGCGGAAATCGAAGCAAGGCTGCGATTCAACGAACTGAATCATCAGGTCCAGTTTCTCTTCGTCCACGCCAAACGGGGCCGGCTTGCCTCCCATCCTCATCGCGCCATACTGAACCTCTTCCGTTGGGTTAACGCGTATTCCCACTCGAGCCCGGACACCGCCACATGCGCAGATTGCGGCGATGCGCGCGGCCTCACGCGGCGATTCGATGTGGATTTCGCCCACGTTGCCGCTGAGGGCAAGTTCCAGGTCACTGTCCGTCTTACCCGGACCGGCCAGGAAAATGGATTCCGGCTTGCAACCGCCAGCCAGCGCCTGCATGAATTCGACCGCAGCCGCGCAGCACAAAGTGGCGCAGGATGGCGAGATTCGGATTGGCTTTAACGGAATAGTAGATTTCTAACTGCGGTAGCAGCGTCCGAAGTGCAGCGAGCTTCTGGTCGATCGCACCCCTGTCGTACACAAACAACGGAGTTCCGTAGCGCTCCGCAAGGGCTGTGATGGATCGGCCTCCTATATTCAACACGGATCCCTGCGAACCAAAGCATCGCGTTATCAAGTTAGCCGGAAACTCCATTGTGTGCTTCCCAGAATGCTGTGCTTTTCCACCGTACCGGGAACAGATGTTAAGCGCGTATTCCACAGCCCGCCATGATGTTTGATTCAGAAAGGCTCGTTGTACCTGGCAATGATCAGTTCAGATATGCTGCAACCAGCGGTTGAATGCATCTTGCAACGGCAGCGTTAGCCTCGCCTGAATAATGCGGCTTTCCTTCGACGAAAAGCCGTCCCGGCGGCACCTGCCTGGTCAGGCACGAGGTCAGGTCGTGCAGTTTGATCCCCCTGGCGGTGAGGG
>QHXD01000365.1:0-4926 GCA_003223895.1 Acidobacteriota bacterium | reverse complement strand
GACCCAGCAGAATAGGTCCGCTACCGTCGAAATCATTGCGCGCTGGCAGGTATACGATCAACGCCCCGGTCTTCACGCTCTGCGCGGCGTCTGCAAATTCCTCGATCAAACGGCTTCCAAGCTGTACCGCCATATCGTCGCTCGTATGAGCATTGCGGGGCACCCACGGCGGAAACTTCGTTGCCAGGACCCGCACCAGGTATGACGCATAAGAGGGGCGATGTTCCCACCAGTAGCTTTCAAAGTTCGCGTCGTAATCGAGCAACGGCAACTCCGATGTCGAGCGTCTTCCGAAGATCAAGTCGGGCGGGATATTAGGAACGTTCAACAGTTCGAGCTTGTCGTCGTTGATCTCGAATCGCGGTTTCGAAAAAGGTATTTCCCAACTCAAGCGGAAAAAAGGGTACACGGTCACGTTTCGATAAAGATCATCCTGAATGAAAGCAAGAACCGAAACGCTGGGACTCCACCTGGCGGCCTCGCGCTTGAATCGCAAATAGGCCTGATCGACACCGTATCCATCGACACCGAAATTCACCACCTGTGTTGTCGCGTCTGAATTGAGTTCGAGATAGTGTCCCCACGACTGCTCGAACGGTACGTCGAGGCCGAAGGTGAATGAGTCGCCGAACAGCGCGATGCGGTGCCCGGCTTCCCGCGAGTGGAGGTTTTCACCGCGGCTCATGCTTCGCAGGCCTTCGGCACTGCTCTTGTTCATACCGCCATTGCCTTCCCGATTGGGGCCGATCGTCCAGCCCAGAAGCGGGTCTTCGGTATAAAAGGAGGTTTTCGAGCGATCGTGCTCCAGAAACCCCCGGTTCATCGCCGCCAGCGCCTTCCAGTCATAAGGCACCAGCCGAGTGGTCCCGATGCGCACGCCGAGCGGATCAGGCGCCGCCAGTATGCGCAGGCCCACCTCGGACAGGACCAGACAGAAGAGCACGACGAGAACGTTCGCAAAGACAGGAAACCAGAATTTCGTTCTGCGACCGGCTGCCGCTCTCCGGAATCCCAGAGTGAACAGCCAGCCCGCAGCCAGCGTCGCAACCAGCGCTCCGGCGGACGAAGTACGAAACCGTTCGGACCAGATGCTCTCCGACGCGCCAGAGACCTTGTTGAGAAGCAGTGCGAGAACGAGCGCAGCAGCGAACAGCAAATATGTCGCGATCGTGATGAGCAATTCGGACGAAGCAACGTTCTCCGATTTCAAAAGACTGTTCATCGGGTCACGCCGAACGCACCCGCTTGTGCACTGAAACTCGAGATGGGCAGATCGGATGTCTACACTCTGGCTGTTGCGGCCTGCTGGCTCGCCATCGACAAAGGCATCACGCTATCGCTGTCCACTTCGACCGATACGGAACGCTGGAGCAAGTTAACTGAAATGACGAGGCGGCAATTCTTCTTGGTTGCTACCACGATCCCGACCAGCCCGCGCAAGGGTCCGCGCTCGACACGAGCCATCTGGCCCGTGGTGATGAATCCCGATGGCTGGTACGTTAAACCGGACTTCACGACATTCTGCACGGCGGTAATTTCGTCTTCCGCCACTGCAAGTGGATTCCTGCCCATGCCGACCACGGACATCACTCCGGGGACCAGCAGAATCGGGAGCCGGTGCAGAACGTCGAACTTGCAGAATATGTACCCAGGGAACAACGGAAGATCCACTTCCTTGATGCGATCCGACCATCGCCGTCTACTGCGGTACAAGGGCAGATACTCTTCGTATCCTTTGTGGTTCAGATGTAACCCTACTATCTTCTCAAAGCGCGGTCTCACCTGAAGCGCATACCACTTCTGCTCAGATCTGGGCCCATCCACTTCGACCTGATGTTTCTCGGTCAGAAATGTGGCGGACGGAAAGGCAGATTGGATTGGATACTTTTGGACATCAGTAACCAAACGTGCTCTGTCAAGACTTGTTTCCGGTTGCGGATCTATCGATGTCGAAAGATCGTCGCTGCCGGTGTTGGATCTCATGCGGCCTCCGAAGCTCACTTGCTATAGAAACAATCGCTGCGAGATTTAATACTGCTTGCAATATTCAGGTGCGCTACCGCAATCTCACTCCCACTTCCGGACACGTCCGAGAAACCTGGGCCGAGAATTTGAATCGCAAAAACATCGAATAAAAGTCAGTTCGATGCTTTTGTCTCTGAACTAATGTGAGCCATTCTTACGATCTATGAACGTTTGTCAACATCGACCTGACAAACTTTTTGGGCGCTCTCTGTATACATCTGTATGCGGCATGTCGTCAGCGCCTCGATCTCGGCCGCGTATTGGCTGCCGAGATCCAGCGTGCCGACTTTCCGCAAAAGAGGGAGAAAGTATCGTGAGACTATCAACTGAGCGAGCTTGAGAACATGTGGGTCTGTTGCTCCGTGTTGCCGAACGTGTCTTTGGAAATAGAGCAAACCCAGTTACGTCTGTGGCCGCGATACTCTCTGATCTGGAAATTTCTATTGATCGTCACGATCGAGCTCTTCGCGCAGTCCATACGGACGGCGATATCCTGAAGGCTAAGCTCTGTGGAGCTAAGCAGGTACTTGATCGTGTCGATTTCCTTTGATGAAAAGTATCTTCCTTGTGATCGGCGCATGTTTCGTCTCTCCTTGATAGGGCGGTCCTTTTGCCAGCAAACCCGGCCGCTGGGTGAGCACTAACGGGTCTCTGCGAAAGCACGCTGCCCGCCATTCTCGAGGACATGTGTTAACTACTGACGAAACAAGAGGTCACCGCGTGGGAGCCTTCGGCTTCAGTGTTGAGTGTGATTCACGCAACCATTTTCGGCAGAAATGGAATGCTCATTCCAATTCAGAAATGAGCTTTCGCTTCCATTTTGTGCGGGAACTTCGAGGTGTGATATCGGCGCGGGGAGATAGCTGGAAGATAAAGGAAGCAGCGATGTGGAAAGATGCTGAAGGCGTGAGGAGGAGCAGGCCGGCAAAACACACCAGTCCGCTCCTCCTGGAAATGCTGAGCCGCTCTAGAATCGGCTCTATGAAACGACCTTGGCGCTATACACGGCGTGAATCGAATATTGTTCCGATTCAGTTGTCGGTACTGCTGTTATCGTCCTTCTTCGTGGCCCGCCCGTCAACGTGGCCTGCGGCCGGTGCATCTGCCATTTCTTTATTTTGTTCAACAGCGCTTTGTAGCTGATGTTCAGGCGGCGCGCAGCCAATTTTCTGTTCCAGCTCGTTTGTTCCAGCATCCAGAGAACGACTTCTCTTTCTGCCCGTTCCGCGGCCAACTCTCCAACCTGCCTCAACGACGCGAATTCCGCCGGAAGGGAAGGAGGCGACGGAAGCGAATATGCCGCCGCCGGCCGCGACGGAACTACAGCCTCGGGTTGAGGAGGCTTGGAAACTGCTGGTCGAGGATGATCCGAGACGTCCCCAAGCTCGACATCCAACTCAGGCAGAATCAGGTACCGTTTGATTACATTTTCCAGCTGGCGCACGTTCCCCGGCCAATCGTAATCCACAAACCGTTGCAAGATCTTTGGCGGTAATTCCTGAACACGACTTCCGTATTTGTCCCGATATTTCTGAACAAAGTAATTGCTCAGAAATGGGATTTCCTGCTTCCGTTCGCGCAGGGGCGGGACTTTTATCCGGATTACGTTCAATCTGAAATACAGATCGTCTCGAAACTCCCCGCGAGCTACAGCTTCTTCGAGCCTTCGGTTTGTGGATGCCATGATACGGGCGTCGACCCGGAGCTGCTTGTTTCCGCCAAGCCGGCTGAATTCGCCATCCTGGAGAACGTGCAGGAGCTTGGCCTGCAAGGCAGGACTCATTTCACCGATTTCGTCGAGCAGAATTGCACCATCGTCGGCAAGTTCGAATTTGCCGGGCTTTTCGACTGTTGCTCCTGTGAAGGCACCACGTTCGTACCCAAACAGTTCGGATTCCAAGAGGTCGTTGGGCAGAGCCGCACAATTGACCTTGATCAAACGTTTGTTGGCGCGCGGAGAATGGTTATGGATAAAGCGGGCGAAGACTTCTTTCCCAACGCCGGATTCGCCGGTGATCAGGACGGGAACATCCGTCCGCGCAACCATCTTCGCAATCTCGCATGCTCTTATCATTTCAGAGCTGGTGAAGGATCCTTGAAAAAGAAGATCCGGGGCCGCGCATTTCACTTCGCTGCCCTTCTGATGTTCCAACGCGTGTTCGATAGCGAGCCGGGCTTGCTGCGCATCGAAGGGATCGATCAGATAATCACTCGCACCCAGTTGTACGGCTTCGACAATGAGCCGGATCTGGGTGGTCGCTCCGACCACGACTATCGGCAGCGTCGGGTTCGCTTCCCTCATCCACGTCAGGAACGTCAGGCCCGATGGGCCCGATTGCGTAATGTTGAGGAGAGTCAGAAGGGGTGAGTTTCCTTCACTCAGCCAGGCCATCGCCCGCTTGTGAGAAAACTCGAGATGGTTGCTGAAACCTGAGCCTGATAACAAATTTGAAAAACGAGAAGAGGCTCCTGCATCTTCGTTAACGATCAAAACAGTTCGTTTGTCCATGGCCGCTCATTTACCAATTTCTTTCCCGATATCTTCCAAATTCGGGACTTAAACGTATAGGTGGAGGTCAAATTGCCGTCGGGAGATCCTAGCGGGGTCGGGGTGGGGTGACAATGGCCCAAGAGTTCGGCCCTTCATGGCCCAGGAGGTCCCCCACCTAAAGGCTAGTGGACCCCCACCTAAGGTGCTATTGCCAGGAAGCAGGGGTTGTGGCGAACTGAAATGCTCTTTATATCAAAACATTTGCTACTGAACGGCTATGCTTCGTGCAGCGGGAACCATGCTCGAATCAGAACTGCGCGAAGGGGGCCCGCTGACGAGCTTGTTTTCCCGTACGTACAGCGCCAATTCCAGCCTGCTCGAGACGCCGGTCTTATCGAAAAGGCTGCTCA
>QHXD01000364.1 GCA_003223895.1 Acidobacteriota bacterium | reverse complement strand
TCGAAAATCTCATGGACGCAGGTCGAGACGGGTTCCGCGATCACGTGGAAGTACCCCGGCTGTATTCTCATGGGCGACAATTCCACCGGTGAGTTCTATTCCGTTGCGTTGACGAACAACTATCAGCAGGCGGATACGGGCACCAAGATGATCCATATCGGCAAGAACACGAAGAGTACGATCATCTCCAAGGGCATTTCCGCCGGCCACGGTCAGAACTCGTATCGCGGCCTGGTGAAGATCACCAGGGGCGCCTCGAACGCCCGCAATTACTCGCAATGCGATTCGCTCTTAATCGGCGACAAGTGCGGCGCGCACACTTTTCCATACCTCGAGGTCAAGAACTCGACGGCGCAGGTCGAGCACGAGGCGTCCATTTCCAAGATCGGTGAAGACCAGATCTTTTACTGCCAGCAGCGCGGACTCTCCATTGAGGATGCGGTTTCGGCAATCGTCAACGGCTTTTGCAAGCAGGTGCTGCAGGAGCTGCCGATGGAGTTTGCGGTCGAAGCCCGGAAGCTGCTCGGGGTTCGATTGGAAGGGAGTGTCGGCTAATGCTTCGAATTCGAAATTTATGCGCATCGATAGACGGAAAACAGATCCTTCGCGGCCTTAACCTCGACGTCAATGCCGGCGAGGTCCACGCGATCATGGGCCCGAACGGCTCAGGAAAGAGCACGTTTGCCCAGGTCCTTGCGGGACGCGACATCTATGGCGTCACAGCCGATGACTTGACCTTCGAAGGCCGGAATCTCCTGGAAATGCCGGCGGAACTGCGTGCAAGAAATGGTCTCTTCCTGGCATTCCAGTATCCCGTGGAAATCCCGGGGGTGAGCAATCTCTACTTCCTGAGATCCGCGGTTAATGCGGTGCGCGCGCATCGCGGCCTCCCCGAGTTGGATGCAGTGGATTTTCTTTCGGTGGCGAGAACTCATGCACAGAAACTGGGCCTTGACGACGCGATGCTCAAGCGATCGGTCAATCAGGGCTTCTCCGGCGGCGAAAAGAAACGGAACGAAATTCTGCAGATGATGATGCTGGAGCCTCGACTGGCGATTCTCGACGAGAGTGATTCCGGCCTCGACATCGACGCGCTCAAAATCGTTGCCGATGGAATCAACGCGATGAGGCATCCGGAACGCGCCATTATTCTCGTGACGCATTACCAGCGGCTGCTGAACTACATTGCGCCGGACCGGGTGCACGTGCTTATCGGCGGAAGCATCGTGCGATCGGGCACGAAGGAACTCGCGCTCGAGTTGGAGCAGCGCGGCTACTCCTGGCTCGAGCAGCCGGCGGGGGTGGAAGCATGAGCGCCGTGATGACGGAACAGAATATTTACGCCACTCAATTCTCGGAGATCGCCGGCCGTTTGCCGGGGCGGGGACTGGCCTGGGTTGATCGTCTTCGGAAAACTGCGGTGGAGCGTTTTCTTGACCTCGGTCTTCCGACAACGCGGCTTGAAGACTGGAAATTTACGAATGTGGCCCCGATCCGCCGCCTCACGTTCCGGCCGGTGAATCAGGTGAACGCATCGATTCCCCAACCGCTGCGTTCACAGCTTGACCTCTTTCCAAGCCCCCGACTTGTATTTGTCGATGGGTTGCTCGACCGGAAGTTGTCCGGCTTGGCATTTGGAACCACCCCGCCGTTCGCTGAAGAACGCGCGAACGGCACCCCTCCTAACTTAGGAGGGGAGTTTTTGGGGCTGCACCTGGCCGGGCTTTCGGATTCGCTTGCGGATCCGAATCAGGCCGCGATTCTGGAATCGCATCTGGGCCGATACGCCGAGACTTCCGATCGTGCTTTCGCCGCCTGGAACACAGGGTTCTTTGCCGATGGCGCCTGCGTGATGATTTCCCCCGGAACGATACTGACGCATCCGGTACATCTTGTTTTCATCTCGACCGGCGCGGGCGAGCCGCGGGCCACGTATCCCAGAAATCTGATTCTTGCCGGTGAGAGATCCCAGGTTGCAGTGGCGGAAGTATTTCTATCAGCCTCCGGCGGGGTGTACCTGACGAATGCCGTCACGGAAATTGTCGCGGGCGCGGGAGCCACGATCGACTACTACAAGATGGAGTGCGAATCGGCCGGCGGTTTTCACGTTGCAACAGTCAAAGCCACTCTCGATCGGGATGCAAGCCTTACGTCGCATTCGATCTCATTTGGTGCTGCCCTGGCGCGCAACGATCTCCGTGTCGCGCTCGACGGCGAAGGCTCGCAGTGTACTTTGAACGGACTATTCGTTGTAGACGGCCAGAGGCTTGTCGATAACCATACAGAGATCGACCACCGCAAGCCCCATGCGACAAGCCGGGAACTGTACAAGGGCGTTCTCGCCGGACATGCCCAGGGCGTCTTCAACGGTGCGATTATCGTCCGCAAAGACGCGCAAAAGACCGATGCTCTGCAACGCAGCAGGAATCTTCTGCTCTCCGAGAACGCCCAGATCAATACGAAACCACAGCTCGAAATCCGCGCCGACGATGTTCGGTGCGCTCACGGCGCGACGATCGGCCAGATCGACCGCGAGTCGATGTTTTACCTGAAGAGCCGCGGCCTCGATGAACGGGCTGCCCGGCAGATCCTCATCCGTGGATTTGCCGCAGAGATCATCGAGGGAATTCGTGTTTCGAGTATTCGGCAGCAATCGGAAATCCGGCTGGGCGAATGGTTCGAAGGCAAATTGGAGGCATCATGAGTGCTGAGCGAAAACCCGTGCTTGACCTGGACGTTTCCGCCGCCCGAAAGGACTTTCCTGCCCTCCATCAGGAAGTGCATGGCAAACCGCTGGTTTACCTGGACAATGCTGCGACAACGCAGAAGCCGACAGCGGTAATCGATGCCATAGACCGTTTCTATCGCCTCGATTGTTCGAACGTTCACCGCGGCGTGCATGAGCTGAGCGAGAGGGCGACGAAGGCCTTTGAAGAAGCGCGAACGTCCGTAAAGCGTTTCATCAACGCCCGTACCGAACGCGAGATTGTTTTCGTTCGCGGGACGACGGAAGCCATCAACCTGGTCGCGAACTCCTATGGCCGCTCGCATCTGAAAGCCGGCGACGAGATCTTGATTTCGGCGCTGGAACATCACTCGAACATCGTTCCATGGCAGTTGCTTTCGGACCAGGTCGGCACCCGGCTTGTGGCTGCGCCGATCAATGATGACGCCGAATTGATGCTGGAAGAGTTCGAGCGCCGTTTGGGACCGAACACAGCCCTCGTTGCGGTTGCCCATGTCTCGAACGCGCTCGGGACGGTGATGCCAGTCCAGGAAATCGTCCGTATGGCTCATGACCGGAATGTGCCGGTCCTGATTGATGGCGCACAGGCCGTTTCGCATCTCCGCGTGGACGTCCGGGAATTGGGCTGCGATTTTTACGCATTCTCAGGTCACAAAGTATTCGGTCCAACTGGAATCGGAATACTATACGGCCGCGAGGATCTGCTCGACCGCATGCCTCCCTATCAGGGAGGCGGCGACATGATCCGCTCTGTGACATTCGAGAAGACCACTTATAACGAACTGCCTTACAAGTTCGAGGCCGGCACTCCTCACATCGCCGGAGCGATCGGGCTTGGCGCGGCGCTGGATTACCTGTCGCGTCTCGGAATCGATCATGTCACTGATTACGAGCGAGGCCTTCTCGCGTATGGAACTGAATTGCTCGAATCGATTCGTGGGTTGCGCCTGATCGGCACGGCCCGTGAAAAGGCGGCCGTTCTATCATTCGTTCTCGAGGGAATTCACCCGCACGATGTCGGCACGGTGCTGGACCGCCTGGGAATTGCCGTTCGCACCGGCCATCACTGCGCGCAGCCCGTAATGGCCCGTTTCGGTGTGCCGGCAACAACAAGAGCATCGCTGGCCTTTTACAACACGAAAGCGGAGCTGGATGCATTGGCGGACGGTATCCGCCAGGTCCAGCAGTGGTTTAAGTTATGAATGATATTGCGGATCTTTATCAGGAATTGATCATCGATCATAGCAGCAGGCCGAGAAACTTCAGGCCGATCGGGGGTGCTGCGTCCAGCGCCGAGGGCTACAACCCGCTTTGCGGCGATAAAGTGAAAGTGTACCTGCAAATGGACGGTGACGTCGTTGCGGATGCCAGTTTCCTGGGAGACGGCTGCGCCATTTCAAAAGCCTCAGCATCGCTGATGACGGAAAGCATCAAAGGCAAAACCCGCGCTGAAGTGGAGAAGTTGTTTTCGGAATTCCATGACCTGGTAACAGGCGCGGGCGATTCCCATTCCGGCAGGTTGGGTAAGCTGGCTGCATTTTCGGGTTTGCGCGAGTTTCCCACGCGAGTCAAGTGCGGCACGCTCGCCTGGCACACGCTTCGCGCGGCGCTAAAGCATGAGGCGGGCGTGATCTCGACGGAATGAGACGTGGGGAGGTGTCGACGTGAATTCGCTGGAAAAGAGCCAATTGGAATCGAAAATCATCGAAGCGCTCGAGACTTGCTACGATCCGGAAATTCCAGTCAACATTCATGAACTGGGACTTGTGTATTCGACGGATGTCAGCGATGAGGGGGACGTGCAAATCAAAATGACGTTGACGACGCCGAACTGCCCGGTTGCCACATCGCTTCCCGGCGAAGTGAAAAACAAGGTCAGCGCAGTTGAGCATGTCAAAAGTGTGAATGTTGAAGTCGTGTGGGACCCGCCCTGGGACCCAGGCAAGATGTCGGAAGGCGCCAGGCTCCAGCTTGGATTGATGTAGGCAAAGCAGGTCGAATATGAAATTAAGCGCACAGGAAGAATACGGACTTCGATGCC
>QHXD01000363.1 GCA_003223895.1 Acidobacteriota bacterium | reverse complement strand
ACATGAATCCACAGGTGATCGCACTGGCAGGGCCATCGAAAGGCAAAGTGTTTGGTTTGACGCAAGGTGACTTTTCTATCGGGCGCGATGCATCGAATTCATTGTCCCTGAACGACGCATTGATCTCGCGTCAGCACGCATTGATACGAATCACAGATTCCGAAGTCACTATTCTCGATCTGAACAGCACTAATGGGACATTTGTCAACGCGATACCGGTCACGGAACGGAAGCTCGAACCGGGAGATCGAATTCAGATCGGGGATTCGCTGCTGCTCTTTGTATTGGAAGAGGATGCCGCAGGTTCTTCAAGCCATGTTCGATTCGATGAGACGGCGGCCGTTGGTGTGAAGGTCGTGCAACTTCACAAGGATGATTCGCTCTATCTGAATCCTTTGAAGGCGTTCTCGGTCACCGAACGAATGGCGAGGGACCTGAAAACATTGTTGCGAATCAGCACGGAGATCAGCGTGATCCGTGGTCAGGAAGGCCTGCGGCGTCACTTGCTCGAGCTGATTTTCGATTCGGTTCCCGCGGATACGGGCGCCATCCTCCTTTTTGATACCGGTTCAACCGAGACCATTTCCACATTCAGCTGGTCCCGGCAATCCGGCGCAGATGGTGAAGTCGTCGTCTCGAGCAGCGTCGTGGATGGCGTGATCAAAGACCGTACCGCGGTTTTGAGTAATGCAACTCATTCAGTGCTGGTCGCACCATTGGTAGTCTTCGACAAGCTTATCGGAGTGATTTATCTCGAGAGCACAGCGACCCGCTTTGACGAAGGGCATCTTCAACTACTGGTCGGCGTCGCAGGAATGGCCAGCGGCGCGTTGGACAATGCCCGGCGATTGGAATGGCTCGAAACCGAGAACCGCCGGTTAAGGTCTGATTTCAACCTCGAACACAACATGGTCGGGGAAAGTCCGCGCATGCGAGACGTGTATCAGTTCATCGGCAAAGCCGCGCCGACAAACTCAACTGTGCTGATCCGGGGAGAAAGCGGCACAGGCAAGGAATTGGTTGCGAGCGCCATTCATCTGAACAGTTCACGGTCGCAGAATCCCTTCATGGCAATCAATTGTGCGGCACTGTCGGAGACGCTGCTCGAAAGCGAACTGTTTGGGCATGAAAAGGGAGCGTTTACGGGAGCCATCGCTCAAAAGAAGGGAAAGCTGGAAGTTGCCAACGGCGGCACTGTCTTCCTGGATGAAGTGGGAGAGCTTGCTCCCGCGCTGCAGGCCAAACTGTTGCGCGTCCTTCAGGAACGTGAATTCGACAGGGTGGGAGGGACTCGCCCCATCAAGGTGGACATCAGGTTGATCGCGGCAACCAACAGGGATTTGGAAAAAGCGATACAAGCGGGAACGTTTCGACAGGATTTGTATTACCGCCTCAACGTGCTCTCGTTAACGATGCCCGCCCTCAGGGAACGGCGCGACGACATTCCGCTCCTGGCGGGCTACTTTGCAATGAGGTTCAGTAAGAAGTCCGGGCATTCAGTAAAGGGCATTTCCCCGGAGGCGCGCAAATGCCTGGTCCAGTACGACTGGCCCGGGAATGTTCGCGAACTGGAAAACGCCATGGAGCGGGCTGTTGTGCTCGGGACGACCGAGCTGATTCAGCCCGAAGATCTTCCGGAAGCCCTGCTGGAAAAGCAGGCCGTGCCCGGTGTGCAGGTCACCGAATATCATCAGGCCGTCAAGGAAGCGAAACGGCAACTCGTCCTGAAAGCATTTCAAGAAGCCGGCGGAAACTATGCGCAGGCTGCAAGACTTCTTGGCGTGCATCCGAATAATCTCCACCGATTGATCCGGAACCTGGATCTGAAACTGTAACTACTGTAGCGGCGGTCTATGACCGCCGGTTTTTCCTCGCATGTAGCGAAAAGCCGGCGGTCATAGACCGCCGCTACAGTGGATTCTCTTGACGTACCGCGGCAGGAACATGAGAATGACACAAACTCGCAATTTCTCTTGGTATGAGTTTCACGGGGGGTGTACATGAAAGCCAAGCTAGCTGCTCTTCTCGTTGGGACCGGTTTGCTCCTGGCCGCGCGGCCACTCGTTGCCCACCACGCATTTGCGGCGGAATTCGATGCTGACAAACCCATCACGCTGACGGGTACCGTCACGAAGATCCAGTGGACCAATCCGCACGCCTGGTTTTACATTGACGTCAAGGACGAGACAGGCACGGTCACGAATTGGGGACTGGAAATGGGGAGTCCGAACGGCCTCATGAGGTCGGGCTGGACGCGGAATTCGATGAAATTGGGTGAGGTCGTGACCGTAGAAGCCAGCCGCGCCAAGAACGGATCGAACAGCGCGAACGCCAAGGCAGTGACCTTGAAAAGTACCGGTCAGAGGCTGTTTGCGGCCTCGAGTCAGCAACCGTAGGTCGAGGAAGGAGGCTGACATGAAACGCTGGTTCATCGTGGCCGCGCTGGCGGCCATCGTTGCTGCCTTGTCGCCGTCGCTATTCGCGCAGTGGCCGTTATGGCCCATACCAGGAGTTCCGAAAGGCCCTGACGGCAAGCCGAATCTCACGGCGCCTGCGCCACGAACAGCCGATGGCAAGCCGGATTTCTCCGGCCTCTGGATGAGATATGACGATCCCGAGCCGAACGGCACACCACCCGGCCGGCCTCCGCTCGTCAAAGGCGGAAACGCCGGTGTGGGATTCAAAGACGGGCTGCCGTTCCAGCCATGGGCGGCGGATCTCCAGAAAAAGCGCGCCGCAGAGGGTGGCTTGAACGACCCTGATGGGCTGTGCCTCCCCCAGGGTCCGCTTCAATACCACATCGATCCGCAGCCGCTAAAGATTGTCCAGATGCCGCGACAGATTTTCATCATCTACGAATCGAATTACGGCTTTCGCACGATCTACATGGACGGACGTCCTCTTCCGCCTCAGGGAGAGCCTCAGCCGTATTGGCACGGCTACTCCATCGGTCGATGGGAAGGCGACACGCTTGTGGTCGAGTCGAACAATTTCCACGGCGTCGATCCCAGCCAGTTCCACGGCGTCGAGCCTGACGGTTTCCACGGCGTTGGATGGCTCGATCACAGGGGCAGCCCCTATACAGAGGCGATGAAGTTAACCGAGCGATTCCGGCGTGTGAACTACGGAGAGTTGGACATCGAGTTCACCGTCGACGACGCGAAGGCGTATACCAGGCCCTTTACCGTCAGAGTCAGCCAGCACGTCGTAGCAGACGGTTCGGAGCTGATCGAATTCATCTGTCATGAGAACCAGATGTTTCTGAAGCTCACCGGCCGGGATAACAGCGGCGGGCCGCCCCGCTAGGATCCTGCTTCGGGCCAGGATGACACAACCACCCAGGGGACAACCCGACGATGAGAAGATCGTCGAGCTTCGCGAGACCTCTTGCTGCATAGTCGGCGGTGGGCCCGCGGGACTGATGCTGGCCACCTTGCTGGCGAGGAAGAAGGTCCCCGTCCTGCTCCTCGAGCAACACCAGAACTTCAATCGGGACTTCCGGGGTGACACTGTGCACCCGTCCACACTCGAGTTACTTGATCAGCTGGGATGGGCGGACGAGATCCTGAAAAAGCCTCATGGAAAGGTCAGCTCGTTGAGTCTGCGGCTGGGGGACCGCCATATCAAGATCGCTGACTTCAGCACGGTCCCTACACGCTTCCCATACATCGCGCTGATCCCGCAGGCGGAATTCCTCGACTTCATCTGCCGGAAGGGCTCGCAGTTTCCCGACTTTCACGTCGAGATGGGTGCCAACGTACTTTCCCTCGTGGAGGAGAATGCGACCGTTCGAGGAGTTCGGTTCAAGGGACACGATGGGGCTTTGCGGGAGGTCCGCGCCCCCCTGGTCGTAGGGGCTGACGGGAGGTTCTCCCGCGTCCGCCAGCTGGGCGGATTCGAGGTCAACAAGACCTCTCCCCCAATGGACGTCCTGTGGTTCCGGCTGCCGCGAAAGCCCGGAGATCCGCAGGAGCTTCCGCTCTTCGCCGTCGGGCCCGGGCACCTGCTGGTCGTGTTGAGCCGCACGGCTGACTTCCAGCTCGGCTACGTGATTCCCAAGGGAACGTTCGCGTCGCAGAAATTTGAAGGGCTTGAGAAGCTCCGTGCCGATATCGGCCGGATGCAGCCGATCCTGGCCGATCGGGTTTCCACGTTGACGGACTGGAAGCAGATCGCGGTCCTGTCGGTCGAGTCGAGCCGCGTGACGACGTGGTTCCGGCCGGGGCTCCTGCTCATCGGGGATGCCGCCCACGTCATGTCGCCCGTCGGCGGAGTCGGGATCAACTACGCCGTGCAGGATGCCGTGGAGGCAGCCAACCTGCTCGCCGGCCCGCTCGCCGCCGGCAAGGTGGAACCTCAGCACCTGGCTGCGGTCCAGTCGGCCCGCGAGTTTCCGGTCAAGGTGATCCAGTTCTTCCAGAAGATGATCCAGAACCGGATCCTTACCGGAGTGCTCACGTCGAAAGGGGCCCAGCCGACTCTCCCGCTACCGCTGCGGATTCTCACAAAGATTCCGTTTTTGAGAAGGCTGCCGGCCCGTGTCGTGGCGTTCGGGATCCGGCGGGTCAAAATTCGAAACTGAGCCGGAGCGAAACGCTTGCCGTCCGAGTCGAGATTGGAGTTCGACCCGTTGTAGGTCGGCACCAAAGTCTTCTGCGACGGGCGCCCGCCCGGGCCCTGTCGTGTTGCAACCGCCGCCTAAGCAGGCCGATGCGCCTTGAGGAAGGAATGAATTTGGCGCACCGCCAGGGGAATTCGCTCCTTGGGTTCTTTCCAAGGGAACATGCTCACTTCGGCCTTTGGCGCGAGCATCGCGCACTCCATGGCGACGGCGTATGGGTGCGCGGGGACCTCGTCCGGCAGGACCAGGATTGGGTTTTGGCAATTACG
>QHXD01000362.1:11166-12892 GCA_003223895.1 Acidobacteriota bacterium | reverse complement strand
CACGCGTGCTTGGGTTTCCTAGCGGTGCCGGGGAGTATGGTTTGAGGAACCGAGTGCAGTAATCCTGCAAGCTCGGGTCTGTGAGGGGGGAGGTCCGCCTCGTCATGGTGATCCTAAGTTGGGCACGAAGCCGGAAACGGCGGATACAGACAAGGTGATCCTACCGCGATGCGCGGCCTCCTCTACTCGGAGGCTCGTTGCCGGATTGCCCAAAATCGGAAAGCCACTCAGGAGGTGGTATGCAAACCATTGGTGAATTCACTCTTGCGAATGAGCGGTTCAGTTATGAATTGCATGACTATGGACCGGGATTCAGTTTTGCTCCCCGTTTGATAAATCCGTCGATTGGAGCAAACAGGGCGCATCATCACATCAGGGTAAGGCTCACGCGAGTTTCAGACGGTCTTTCGCGGGAATTGTCCATGCACCCGTCCGGTAGTGCCGTTGTAGACGTATGCGGCTTCATACGGGGACGCCTGAATTTCGAACTAACGCGATGCAGGCTGGAAGACATCTCACCGCTATTCGACCGCCCGCAGGAGAGACGTGACCTGAAATGTTTGTGGTGCTGACGACCACGTGCCCACCCGACTACCGCGCGGGCGAAAGTCCCATGACTCACCTTGCGCAATGTTAGGGCAAGGTGAAGTCATGAGGCTTTCGCCCGCGTTGGGGTCTCTCCTACGGCACTGGACAAGCCGCTGAACCCGGAGGGCACAAGAGGCAGGTTGCCGTAGCCGTGTCGTTGACGACACCGGCCAATGTGGAGGACCCGGTAGCTTTCACCGTATCGCTGAACGCCGCCCGGCCCGGGCTGACAGGATTCAGCACGCTGGGAAAGTAGCTCCCCGAGAACGCGGCGCTGTCACCGGGTGAACCCTTCGCGGCAAGGTCACCGATCGGAAAGGTCTGGTCGCAAGTACCACCTGGCGGGTTGTTCGAGTCATCGTCCTCGCAGATCGACACGCTGTGCAGGGGAACGTTCCCTTGATTGCTGACCGTACCAGAGAAATTCACCAGAATCTGAATCCGGCCGCTGTTTACAACCGGAGCAGCGGTGCAGATCTTGGTGACCGAAATCAATGGACTCGCCTGGCACATGGGCGCTGAAGTGTCGCAAGTGACAAGGCCCGAACTATTCGGCCCTAATGTCGTCCCACCTGGATTTCTGCTCCACGTCACCGTTGCCGTGTTGGTCGCCGGCTTGGCGGTTGACGTGAAGCCATTCCCAGGGCTACATGGATGTGCGGTTCCACTTCCCCATGTAACTGTAGCTGCCGCCGCGACTGTGCCGATGGGGCACGTCAAACCTGCGGAATCCGTCACGACGACGTCGTAGAGCGCGGTGAACTGGCCGGTATTTGTTACGGTGCCACCAACGTTGTACTGGTACGCCGTGCCGTCCGCGGTAATGTGATCGCAGTTGCAGTCCTTATGAACTGTTATCTCGCCGCAAGTGTTAAAACCGCCGCAGATGAAGTCCTTGAGCACAGCGTCAGGGGTCTGCGAGGACCGGGTTTCCATCAGGAAGCTGGAGATACACGGCTCATTTCCAGGTATGCCGCCGAACAGTTCTGTGATGTCGATCCCGCCTTCGAAGAAGCCTGCGGCCGGGACGCTGTTAGCGGAACCACCAAACTTCGATGCGTACGGCCAACTAACCGTAATGGGACTGGTGGCGTTGGTGGCGGCGCAAGCTGTGTCGCTGCTGCCCAGAACGCAAGAC
>QHXD01000362.1:9736-11029 GCA_003223895.1 Acidobacteriota bacterium | reverse complement strand
TGTATACGCTGATCGTGGGGTTGACTCCGCCGTTGGTAAACGCGGAGACCGCAAAGATGTCGCCGTTTTGGTGTTTACCCGGTCCGAATGTTCCATCGTTGAGGGTGCCGATGTTCTGCTGGAAAAACCAGATTCCGATATTCGAGTCGCCATTCACCGCGAAACGCTCACCGCCGAATACAAATATTTCATGTCCGGATCCCGAAGCAATGTACTCGGCCGCGTAGGCGTTTGTGATGGTGTCCTTGTCTGGCACGGTGTCCGCCCCCTTCCACCTCCAGCCGGTGGTATCGTTCGGGTCTTTGGATCCACCTTGTGTGAAGATCTTCGGCGGGTTTTCCGACGCAACGAACGTGCGAACGAGCGAGCCGCCCGCTGATCCATTAAAGCCTGTCGTCCCGTTGAGCAGGTCCCAGTCGGGAAGGCCATGATCCAGAATCGAGTTACCGTCGAGATCGAACACGCTCCCCGGAGCGACGGCCGCCACGACTCCCGCAAGGCTCAAAATTGCGACAAGCAGAAAAGCAATCCTTACATTTGTACTCACTTTGTCTCCTTTGTCAAAGTGTTGCCAGATTGATTTAGGACTCCTTCCGGTTTTTTGGCCCTGTTCCGCAGAGCCTTCTTTCAGTCGCCTGCAAAAACGGCGAAAGAACTCTTCGTGATCTCTAGGGGACCCGAGCGGTAGACGTATGCGCGTCGTTGGCGCCCGCTCCCTCCTCTTCAAACGTGGAGAGCATCCGATCCAATGCTTTTTGGAAGGCAGGGTACAACTGGGCTCCGTATAGCAGCATTACGGCTTTCATCCGCAACCCCTGGCCGTCCAACGTCCCCACGAAAAACGTCGGCGTTCCCTGGCTGCTGTATTTCGCTGCTTCCTGAAGATCCTTCCGGACATGAACGGCATACGTTCCGCTATCCAGACACTGCTGGAACCTGGTCACATCCATGCCCAGGCCGACGGCTTGTGACGGCAGCTCATTCACAACTTGAGGCCGCTGGTTCTTCAAGAGACGATCATGCATTTCCCAATACTTGCCCTGCTCGCCGGCACAACGGGCCGCTTCGGCTTCCTTGAAGGCTTGCGGGTGGACGGCCTCAATAGGAAAGTCCTTGAAGAAATAGCGAACCTTGCCGGTCTTCACATAGTCGGTGACAATCTGCGGCAGCGTCTGATTCGCGTGCAGGGCACAAAACGGACACTGGTAATCCGTGAATTCCACGATCGCAACGCGCGCCTTTTCGTCGCCCATCACCGGAGAGCCCTCCAGGGACAGGAAAACATTCATGGCC
>QHXD01000362.1:3601-9688 GCA_003223895.1 Acidobacteriota bacterium | reverse complement strand
GCCTGCTGACCTTCCGGCAAAGCCGTGGTCTGCTTTGAAGCATCGGTTGCGTTCGACTACTGAGCGATCTCTTGCGGGACGAGCGGTGTCACCAGAAGCCCGATGAAAAGGAGCTGCCGCGAGATGGATAGACACATCTGTCCTCCTCTTTTTGCGCTATAAGTTGTCTTGATCTTGATCAGTCCCGCTAAATCCAACCGAAATGCCGGTTGAAGCCGCGATTGTTCGCGCGATATCCAAATCGCGCGCAGTCGCCGTACCTGCGGGCACGAAACTTCGTTCTCCTTGAACTGAGAAGTATTCTTAGATATGTCAGCTAGCGAACATTTTGTCAAGCCAAAGTCTTAGGAGTTTTTCTTATTAAGAATAGACGGAAGAATGCTGACGACGAGTGGTTGGCGAGAATCAGGTACGCGCGGCTATTTATGCTGCAGTGTTCGCATCGTATCCGTTTTGGCGTTCCCAGGCTCTCCGCCAAAGCGGCGCCAGACCGAAGCGCACAAGACGCGCCGCAGTTCCTCGGACGCTTGACGCGAACAGGAACACTCGTTTCTCAGGAACGAATTCGGTGGCCCAGTATCTCTTGTAGTCGTGGGCACCGTGCGAGACGACGGTATGAACCCCTTTGGTCTCGAGAATCTCCATCGTTTTCTGCGTCAGGAACGTGCCTGGGGACAGCTTTTCGAAGCGTTCATCATACGAGAGGTTAATATCGTAGAAGCAGCCGCGCTCGACGAGACCAAACAGGTAAGCCGCATCCTGCCCCTCGATAGTCAGGATCGTCAAACTCATCATTCCGCGCGGACCGAAACGTTTGCCCAGCTCGGACAAATAGGCGCGATGGTTGTCACCGAGACGTTGGCCCTTGAGCTTGTGGCTCGCTTCCGTGATCGCGATCATTCGATCGATGCTCGTCTGTGTCGTTTCGGCGCCGTCGCTGAGAACGACGCCTTCGATCGCCGTCCGTCCTGCTGCGGCAATCTTTCGCGCCCGGTGGTTGAGATTGCGCCGAAAGTGGCCGCTGAGAGTAGCCCGGTATGCTTGATATCCACCGCTCAGGTCCACTACCGCAGACGCCTCGTCTTCCAGCCCGACAGCCAGCCCCAGTTGCGGTGCCGCCTCCTCGAGCAGTGCCAGATGAGCTGAGCCGGGATCAAACCCGCTGAGACAAACGACATCAAATTTTTCAGCGTGAACGAGGGCCTGCAGAAGCTCCGTCACGGTCCCGGGATGATCGTCCTCGACCAGGAATGCGCCCACCGGAGAATCGTTCGGAGCGAAATCGACGCGGGTGACCGGAATCTTCCCGATACTGCCGCGACGCAGCGTCAGCGGAGCAACACCCACCAGACGCGATCCCCGCCAGGCCAGGCCAATGCGGGGTGCCCCACCATACTCGCCGGAGTAGTGTCGATACCAGGTAGCCAGAAAGTCGAACGTCGACAGCGCCGTTCGGTTCTGAACCTCCTGTTCGAGTGTTCTCCACTGGTCGGAAATCGATTCCATCTGTTCCGGGCTGGTTAACCATTCGATAGTCAGCGGGGACTCCGCCGCCTCAAGCCGAGCTTTCGACATAAGCGCTCCTGTGGGGTCGCTCTTATATTGCACTCTTGTTTCCACAGGAACGGGTAATTCGGACACAGACGCAGAACGCGGGCTAAAGCCCACGACTACATAGGAACTTATCGGCTCTAAATGTAGTCGCGGGCTTTAGCCCGCGTTCGACGTCTGTCTTCGGGAGCATGGAATCCCGAGGTAATTAAAAGGGAATCCGCGAACCTACTTGCCGATCATCAGAATCGTGAACGAGCCCGGAACCGGTGTGCCCTGGGCCCCGCGGCCTCCGCCAGGCGGTGGCGGCGGCGCCGGCCCACGCTCCTGGCTCATCGCGAAGATGTGGTTCGTCTTGCTGTCGAACGTGATCGTTCGGGCGCCGTTCATCGTGTCCAGGTTCTGCTCGACCTCGAAACTCGTCGGGCTCTTCTCTTTGACGACGGTCAACGTGCCGTTGCCATGCGTGCTGAAAGCTTCCATGGTCGAAGGGTTGAACACGGCGCCGTCAGACCCGCCGGCGAGCGGCAGACTCGTAATGATCTTGCCGTCCCTGGCGCTCAAAATCACCATCATGGGCTGTGCCGGCTGTACAGGCGGATTTCCCGAATTTGCGCACGCCGCGAAGAGCACCTGATTCTTCACGTCCAGGGCCAGCCCGTTGCACCTGCCCTTGTCCCCGAAGGGGTAGTGCGCGATCGCCTTCATCGTCTTGGCGTCGACGGCCGTGACGCTGCCCTCCGGGTCCTGCATGACGACGTAGAGCATGCCTTTGCCGTCGCCCACGCCCTGCTCCGGCACGCCGCCGAGATCGATCGTGCCGAGGACATTGCCGTCTTTGGCGTCGATCACCGTCGCGTCCTTCGTCGGATGACTGAAGACGTAGACCCTCTCGTTGAAGGGATCGAAGTAGATGCCGTCCGGCTGCGCGGCACCCACATCAATGGTCTTGATGAGCGTCATCGTCTTCGTGTCAAACATCGAGACCGGCTTGCTGCTGGTGAAGCCATGACCCGACTTCGGGTCGACCGCGGCGCCGTTTCCTCCGACACCGGCAATCTCACCGATCGGCTCGAGTGTGTCGAGATTGAAGATCGTCAACCGTGTCTGAACGGCCGGCGCCGCGTTCGGGGGCGTTCCGCGACGCGGGATGTACAGCCGGCGTCCGGCAACGTCGGCATAGATGTAGTCCCAGCCACCTTCACCGCCGACCCTGGCTGTCTTGAGCACCTTGTACGGGCCGGCGTGCTGAGCCAACCCGATGGGCGCGAACATCGCAATTGCCACTGCAACCACTAAGTAAAATCGCCGCATTGGAGTTCTCCTTTGGAAAGGGAGTATAGCCCGGGCAAGGCTCATCGACCCAGCGATGCGATATTGTCAAAAGCGGAGAATGCGTTTACGCGCCGCGATAGACGGATCGGGTTGGCAAGGGAGTTCTGTTCCGGTAAATGATCCACAGCGCCAGCGCAAAGATCGATCCGGCCGCCGCGTAATACTGCCAGTCCAGGGTCTCCAGACCGAGACCGCCGCCTCCCGCCCATAAGCCGAATGCGTTGTTCCCGGCATGCATCAGCATTCCCGGAAAGATCGATCCGGTCATTAAAGCGATGCCCGTAAGAATCATCCCGAGGAGAGCCGTCGGCGCTATCCGGAATAGAGTCATGTGAAAAAGACCGAAGATGATACCAACGGAAACCATGAGAGCTGCGGGCCGCAGCCGGCGCCTCAGACCATTCAGCAACATTCCCCGAAAAGCGATCTCTTCGCAAATCGCGGGCAGGACCGCGATGTAGAGGTAAAGCTGCCACATGGGCATGCCGGTTGGTATGAAGTCTTCGGCGAATCGTTCGAGCAGTTGCTGGGGAGCGGGGATGACCTTGTTCACAATGCGAAATATGGCCAGCGCCGTAAGGTAACCGGATGGAATGGCGAACAAAATGGCGAGCCAGACCACCGGCTTTACCCGCCGCAGCGATAGAGCGTCGGTCACGTCGAGGTTGTAGAACTTCAACATCAGCAGCGTCGCGCCGATCATGATGACAACTTCGTTGAACACCAGTTGTCTTTGGAAAGTCGCAAGTTGAGGAACGTTTGCGGCGACGGCGAACGTCACGGCCCACATCAGCGCAAACCAGCGCAGCACCCGTTTCTGAAACAGCGCCGGACCTCCGAGGAATTCAGCGGGCTCGGAATGCGATGGAATAACAAGGTCCTCGCGCGCAAGCATCCTGGCCGACATCCTTATAAGGAAGACCGCCGTGAGCGCCATGACCAGAAACGTCACGATGATCATCAGCGTGTCCGGCCGGCCCATGAGAATTTCCCGCGATGCGACGCTGACGTTCGCGAGCGGAACCAGCGCGATTGCGGAACGCAGCGAGAGCCCCGGCATGACGGAGGCAAGCGCCGGAATCATGCTCACCATGTATACAGGGAAGAAGTACATCTGGGCTTCTTTGTAGCTCTTCGCGTAGGCCGAGAGCATCAACAGCACTGCGGCGATCGTTGCCGCCAGCGGTATGAACAGCGCCAGAAGGGTAAGGGCCATTCCGGTCGGGAGCTGAAGATCGAAGTCCTTCGGAAGCGCGATCACCTTGAGGCGGATGTAGAGAAAGAAGTTCACGCCCTGAATGAGCGTGATCACAAGCGCCACGCAAGTGATGGCCATCAGTTTTGCGGTGACGATTTCCGTGCGCCGTACCGCCGTCGTCAGCAGTGTTTCGAGCGTCCCGCGTTCCTTTTCGCCGGCGATGATGTCCATCGACGCAACTGCGCCGCCCGTAAACATCATCATGACCAGGAATAGCGTGATGAATCGGCCGACGAGCGAACCGGTCACCTGTCCATTCGTGGCGATGTTGGAGTCCTGGACAGCAAACAGCCCCTTGGGACTGCCCGGAAAGCCGCGGTCCACGAGCAACAGCTGGGAATCCTTCTCGCGTGCCAGGCGCAGCAGTTCCATTACCCGGTTGTGCGCGTTGTCGGACCCGTCCCGGTCCGCGCGATAGATCACGGTGACCCTCGGAACACCGGTTAAACGCTTCGACGGCCGCGGGCCGGAACCATCATTTGTGCGGGGAAGTTTGTCGGCTTCCTCGCCGCTGATCGCCTGAACATAAAACTGGATGGTGTTGTTGTCGAGACTCTCGCGCGGGTTCGCAACGCGTATCTCATCAAACTTGAACTGGCGGAGATTGTCGAATTCCTCGTCTTTGTTCCCGGCAACAGCCTGCCGTGTATTCTCGATGAGGCTTCGCACGCGATCGGCCAGCGGGCCCGTTACAGCGTACAGATAGGTGGTCGCGGTCAGAGTTCGTTCGCGCCGGTCATTGGCAAATTTTTGGGCATAGATCATCACAGGCATGATCACGGCCGGGATCACGAATTTTTATCTCGTGGATGTAGAGGAGGCGTAGGACGCTCCAGTTCATACCGTTTCCTGGCCGGCTTTCACATAGAGAACGAAGATGTCTTCGAGATAGTGTTGGCCCGTGGATTCGCGCAGACCGGCGAGAGTGTCGGATGCAAGAATGCGTCCGCCGTGAATGATCGCAATGCGATCGCACAGGCGTTCGGCTTCGCTCATGATGTGCGTCGAGAAAATGATGGTTTTGCCTTCCGAACGTAACTCGCTGATGCTTTCCTGAACTTCGAGCGCGTTCAGAACATCGAGCCCCACTGTCGGTTCGTCGAAGATGACGATCAAAGGATCATGCGCGACGGTACGCGCAATCGAGACCTTTTGCTTCATACCTGACGACAGTTTCTCGACTCGGGCGTCCGCGTACTTCGTGAGGCCAAATCTCTGGATGAGGTATTCCACGCGTTCCTTCACGCGGTCCGCGGGATATTGATTGATTCGCGCAAAGAAGTCGATGGTTTCGCGCGCGGTCAAGCGCGGGTAAAGCGCGGTCGTCGAGGAATAGAAGCCCAGATTCTTCCGGACGCCCTGGGGATCGGTGACCACGTCGTGACCGAGGATGTTGGCGGTTCCCGAACTGGGCGCAAGTATCGTCGAGAGCATTCGAAGTGTCGTCGTTTTGCCGGCGCCATTGGCGCCAAGGAGGCCAAAAACCTCTCCTTCGCGGCACTCAAAGCTGATGGAATCGACCGCGCGAACTTCGCCACGCCCCTCGTCGTAAAAAGTCTTGCTCAAATTGCGAACAACGACAGGTGCGTTCAAGATGTTCTCCTTAATAATCGTTCTTTGGCAAACTTTCCGAAGCTGCCACCATAACTACCGACAACAAAATCTTCATGCTGGATGAGACGCATGGCGATACGGAGCGCCACGATCACGCAGATCGTTTCAACGACCAGCGTGATTCCGATCTGGGGCCAGTGGTAAATCCCCTGGATTGCCTCGCGGATCACCATCGTGACATTTGCGACAGGAATCAGCGCGAGTCGAGTCGTGAATTCGATTCCGGGCGTCTGGAGGAACATAATGGGCAGCACGAGCGCCAGGTAAAAGGGGCTGACCATGGACTGGCCTTCCTTGTAGTTCTTCGCAAAGGACGCAAGAATCATCAT
>QHXD01000362.1:3098-3595 GCA_003223895.1 Acidobacteriota bacterium | reverse complement strand
GCCCACAAGGATCACCGGTACGGACTGAAACGGGATCTGAAAAGATGCATCCATCTGCCTGCGCCGGAACAGCGGCCCCAGGATGGTTCCCATCGAAAACATCATCGCGGCCAGATTGAGAACCGCCGCCGTGAAGGACATCGTCGCGACGTAGAGATACTTCGCGACCAGGATGTTCGCCCGGGATGTGGCCGTGGTCATGACCGTTTCCCACGTAGAGTGTTCGCGTTCTCCTGCCGTCGAATCGATGGCAGGATGCATGCCGCCGACGGCGAGCATGATGATGAAAATGATGGGCAGCACGAGCCCCATCAGGAACTGTCCCATCCGGCGATCGCCGGAGACGTTGTCGTCATCCACCCAGAAATTCTGAAATTGCTCACGTGACAGACCGAGTTTGCCGGCTTCACTCTCGAGATAGCTGTCGCGATAGCGCGAAATCTTCTGGTCGATACGGCCCTTCGCGCGGTTGCTCTGATCTCGAGATTCGTCGTAGG
>QHXD01000362.1:0-3084 GCA_003223895.1 Acidobacteriota bacterium | reverse complement strand
GCTTGTTTTCGGCGCAACGAACTCCACCAGCGCATCGAGGTTTCCGGCACGAATATCGGAGACCGGATCGGCGGAATCCGTCAGCACGATGGATTTGTCGGTCTCGAAATCCTTCTTCAATGAGGAGTGAAGGGCCGGAACGTTCTTCAGCATGATGCGCGACTTCAAGTCGTTGCTCTGGCCGGAGACGAAGGTAATTCCGGTGTAGGCGAGCCACATCATCACGGGATACAGAAATATCGGCAGGATGATGCTGTTCGTAACGATCGCCCGGTCGCGCAAAGCGGATCGGATCTCGCGAACATAGAGGAGTCGAATATCTTTCCAGCTCATTTTAAAAACGCGGGCTAAAGCCCGCGACTACATTATTCATCTGGAATAGCCGTCGGTTTTCGTGACCGGACCATGAAAACGCCTGTCAGGACCAGCATCACTCCAACGAGTTGCGCTCCCGATGGCTGCTCTCCCAAAAGGAGCCAGCCGGCAATTAAAGCGATGATTGGGGTCACGTTATTGAACACCGATGTATGGGCTACTCCGATCCTGCTCAGCGCGTATGCCCAAACAAAGTAGGAATAAACGATGGAAAGCAAGGCAGAGTATCCTAAGCCAACCCATGCCCCCGACGCAATACCAGACCAGTCCTGGTTTATAAGCCACGGAATCGAAAGGGGAATTATCATCACCGTCCCGCTGAGCATCGTAAAAACGGTCAGCCGGATCGCTCCGTATTTCGGCAGGAAACGGGTCTGCTCCGCACTGTACCAGGCCCAACAAAAAGCAGAAGAAATCATCAATGAATCGCCTATCCACGTATCTCCCCATGAGACTTCGCCCGAGCCAAACAGGACGAGCGCCAAAACTCCTCCCAACGAGATGACGATTCCGACCAGGACCGCGAAATTGAAACTCTCCCGTTTCCTGAAAACCCCTATCAAATAGGCAAACACTGGGGTTAGCGCCATCAGAAGGGCAGCGTTTCCGGCGCGCGTTCGACTCAGGCCGAGAACAAACAAGAACGGATACAGCGCATTCGAGACGAATGCCAGCGAGACAAGTCCTCGAAAATCCTTACGGTCTATGCGAAGGGAGATGCCCATGAATCTAAGGAGGAGAACCATTACGCCAGATGCGATTACGAACCGTATGGCGTTGAATACAATGGGATGAAACCATGTGTAAACGAGCTTCATCACCGCGAAATTGAATCCCCAGACGGTAACCACGGTGATCAGAAGGAAGTCGATGAGGTACTGTTTGCAGTCCCGCACGTCCACACGTTAACATGCCGGGGAAAATCGACATGAGCGGCTGCGAATGCCAGCGCGATAGCGCGCAGCCATCAATAAGAAGAGGTGCTATGAAATCGATTGTTGTTTTGCTCGTTATTTTGTCCGCAGTGGCTGTCGGCTGGGCACAGGTGGGAAGCCTCGGAGGAATAAGCAGGGGGCCTGGAGCTTCCATCGGCATCCCGGTGATTCAGCCATTTGGCCTCAGCACTTCGATATTGGATAGTGCTGCCAACCTGTTTATCTTCGATGTCTCTTACTCATACTCTCGCGACCCGGTGATAACAACCGAGCCTCAGTCCCTGCTGCCACGCATCACCGTAACGGCGAAGACACATGTCACGGTTATTACGAACACTGGAACACCTCTGAAGCCTGTCGACTTTGACGGAAATCTGCAGGTCCTCGGCGCCGGCCGGCAAGCGGTTTATGCGTTCTCCAATATGTACGCGAATGGACCAACCTTCGTGGCGACCCGCCGCCTCCTGGCACTGAGCATTGCCGGCACCGCTCTCATTTCACCAGTCCCCTCCGTCGATGTGCCGATCAATGCGGACGTCAAACTGGCTGCTGCAGCCGATTCGAGCGCAGCCGATGTTATTTCTGTCATTGATGCTGGGAATCCCTTGAGCCTCACTCCCACTGCTGCTCCAGTCCTCCGGCGGTTCGCGCGATTCGTGAAGTACTCCGTCCGGGATGGCTTTGTGACGGGGACACCGATACCTCTGCCTTAATGAAACGCGATTTCGGCTGGACGGACATCAAAGTTCCGGTTGTCGGCCAGGGAACATGGAAGATGGGCCGCGAGGGACTTGAAGCGTTGCGGCTGGGAATCGAGCTAGGGTTAAGTCACATCGATACGGCCGAGATGTACACCGGTTCCGAAGAAGTGGTGGCGGAGGCTATTCGCGGCAGGCGGAACGAGATCTTTCTTGTCAGTAAAGTGGTTCCCTCAAACGCCTCTTATAAAGGCACGCTTCGCGCCTGCGACGCGAGCCTCAAGCGATTGAAGACGGACTATCTCGACGTCTATCTGCTTCATTGGTGGAGTGGCTCTGAGCCCATTGCAGAAACGATGCGAGCGATGGAAGAACTGGTGGCGGCCGGAAAGATCCGGCACATCGGTGTGAGTAATCTGGACGTTTCGCACCTCAAGCAGGCGCAAAAGGCTCTCACGCGCAGCCGCATCGTTTGCAATCAGGTGCTCTATCATCTGCGTTCCCGCGGGATCGAGCACGGCCTGGTTCCTTACTGCGAATCCCAGGACATCGCCGTCGTCGGTTACTCTCCGTTCGGCCAGGGAGATTTCCCGCCGGCGAACAGCAAGCAGGGCAAAGCTCTCGAAAAGATCGCTTCCAGGCATGGAAAGACACCCCGGCAAGTTGCCCTGAACTTTCTGACCCGCCGGAAAAGTCTTTTCACAATTCCGAAGTCAAGCCGTCCGGAGCACGTCCGCGAGAATGCCGGCGCAACGAACTGGAAACTCGACGACGAGGACCTCAAGTTAATCGACACTGCTTTCCCGCCTCCCGCGAAGGACGAACCCCTCGATATGTTTTAACAGCTGGCCGCCCGACCAGTGGGTGTAACAGTGAAATCGGTAACTGGTCGGATTCGAGCAATGGATTCCCCTCTCAACGAGGCTCAACGAGGAGGGGTGACGGGGTGGTCAGGACCGATGAATGTTTCAGGAGGCTTTCTTAAAGATTGCGCGAACCTGACCACCCCGTCCGCGCCATCAGCGGTGGCTTCGCAGCATTTTATTGATGCGCGTCCACCCCTCCTTTTCAAGGAG
>QHXD01000361.1 GCA_003223895.1 Acidobacteriota bacterium | reverse complement strand
GCCAGGCGATCGATGTTGGCCCTCCTCAACCAGTAGCCCAGTGCAACGCTGCCCGCATCAGCACGAAGTTCAGCGTCCTGCAGAATCATGCGCGACAACTGTCCCAGCGTCTGGCGGCGGCTGGCTGAAAACGGCTCACCCGGCGCCTCAGGCATGGACAGGACCGACTGCACAAATTCAACACCGGTGGACGGAGCGAGCAGGCGGATCTGCAATTTGTTTTCGGTAATCAGGTTCATGCGGGCATTGGAAGAGGCTTTTGGAACGTGTCGCTGCATCCACGCAAATCCGCCTTCGCCAGGCGTCCCAAAATCCGGAAGTATTGTCCGTTCATGCCTATGTGTGAATTGTCGCAGCCCTCCACCACTCCTATGTCTTCCGTCAGCAGTGAATGCCCGGGGTAGCTTTCCGGCAGCGCGCTGATAACCTGGATGAGGCCGGCGCGCCCGGGCGGAAGCGGTTCCAGTGTATTGGTGTCGCGAATAATGATATCGGAGTAGATCGACGCCTGAAGGAAATGCAATGGATTCTCGAAATAGACACTTCCAACCTGCTCGACCATACCGTAAAAGTTGATCACGGTCTCGATACCGGCTGCCGCCAACAGCCGATGCCGAAACTCCTCTTGACTCACCTTCAATGCTTCGAGTTTCTTCCACCCGCCTGAGTGGAGCAGCACAGCGTCAGGCAGGAAAAGCCGAAGATTCACCTTTTCGAGCGTCTCAACGAAATACTGCCAAACCATGTAGGTGAACCCGAAAAAAACCGGACTCTGCCCGCGAGTTTTCTCCAAATATTCCTGCAGCCCTTCGACATCAAGTGACATGTCTTCGCGGAGTGCATAGAAGGGCTGCCGGGCGAACGGAAGCATACCCAGAATCCCGGCACCTCGTGCCGAAGACGACCGCCGGTCCCGCACCGCAGCGGCATGATCCAGAAATACCATCGGCCGCCGTTCCACCCCGAGAAAATGCTGCATGATCTTGACCAGGGTTCGCGACTGCAATTGGGCTGTCCCGGCATCCAAATGGATCCGGCTCACCGCTTGCCCTGTAGTACCACTGGAGGTCAGGGTTTTGACTACGGCGCTCGCATCAACGCTCCGCAGTTCCCGTGTCTTGAAGAGAGAAACCGGCAGAAAGGGTGCGTCTTCAAGCGAGTCGAATTGCAGCGCCTTCGAACCACCGAAGATTCTGTTCAACAGATTTCGATATAGTTCGCACCGGTCATAATGGTGGCGTGTGAGCTCTCTGGTCCTTTCGGTGAGAATCACTCGCTTTTCTGCCTGGGGCAAGCTGTAAGGAGCCGCGGCCAGCAGCTTGTCAATTGCGGTGCTGACACTCATGACGACAGTGTCTTGTAATCTTTCTTGCCGCTCGCGGTCATCGGAATCTCCGCAATTGCGTCCACCGTAATGTATTTCGGAGGCACGCTCAGGCGTTGTGCGAGGTAGCGTGCAATTCCAGCCCGGTCCAGCAGTTCGTCCTGTGCCACGGCATAAACCGTTAACTGGCCTCCGCGATCAATTGCGGCGGCATGAATCGAGTACTGCATCTCCAGGTCTTTCTCCACGTCTTCCAGACTGATGCGCCTTCCGAACAGCTTGGCAAACCGTTTGAGCCGTCCAGCGAGAAAGAAGAATCCGTCATTATCGACGGTCGCCAGATCGCCCGTTCGCAGCGTACCCTCTAATTCGTCACCATCAGCCAGGTCTGCCGCAGTTTCCGCATATCCCATCATGACGTTCGGTCCGCTGTAGACCAATTCCTGCTGATCAGAATCTTCGCGAGTCGCCAGTGAGAGACGCCCGTTCGGAATGGGAATTCCGATGGACCCGATCTTTTCACCGAGCTGCTCGGATGGAACATAGGAGATGCGGGCAGTAGCCTCTGTTTGGCCGTACATCACGAAAAAACGGCAACCAGCAGAACTGCTGCTTTCGTAGAAGCTCTGGATGAGATCGCGCCGTAGACCGCCACCGGCCTGCGTCATGGTACGCATGGTGGGATGCTGCTTTGGATGAAATTGCAAGCGATGCAGCGTCTCGTACATGTAGGGCACACCGGCGAACGACGTACACCTGGTCCGGTCAAACCCATCCCAGAATTCTGGTCGCATGAAGGAGTGCCGGGTCAGAACGATGGTGGCGCCTGCCGCCAGATGTGAATTCACCAGCGAAAGCCCGTAGGAGTAATGCATCGGCAGGCTCTGAATAGAACGCTCGCCGGGCTGAATTCCTAAATAACTCGCGATCGAATGCGCGTTGGCGAGCACGTTGTTCTGGGTGAGCCGCACAAGTTTTGGGCTGCCTGTGGAGCCCGATGTGGTGAGGAGTAGGGCAAGGTTGCGATTTAACGGCCGCGCGGCGCGAGCGGTGCTCCTGAGACTAATTTTATATGCCCCGTCCGGAAGCAACGCAGCCGGGGTAGCGCTGGCCGGCATTTCCGCTTCCTGTGGCAGAACTATTGCATCCGGATCGAAGGCCTGCAGCAACCGCTCCAACCGGTTGCTGGGGCCGGGCTCCAGCAGGGCGACCGGGCAACCCAGCTCCAGGCAACTCAGGTAGAGAACAATTGAGGGAACCGTGTTGGTCGCAACATGGAACACAATACCACGACCGAGCTCCCGGCGCAGGACGTCCGACGTTCGCTGAATGCTCGCCAGCAATTGGCCGTAAGTCGTCGCAGTTCCAGAATCAGCATCCAGGATAGCTATGGACGACGGGTTGTGTTGTGCGAGGAGTTCGTTCATGCCCGGTGATCAGCGCGACTTTGCCAGAGCAGCATCATCCAGCACTACTCCGTGCTTCTGAACAATCTCGATCGCCTTCGAAACGTCACTCATTCCAATGATGTCATCTGTATCGAGTCTGATGTCGAAGGTGCATTCGATTTCGGCCACGAGGGCCATGTGTCCTACTGAATCCCACTCAGGAATGGATTGATAAGCCAATTTGAGAGGGATGATCTGATCTCGGTTAATTCCAAAAGTCTGAACAAAACAATCGAGAAGCCTGTCCATTATCTTTCCTCTGTTGCGCGTTTCAGTTGTTCCGGTTCTTTTCCGGTAAGTAGCAGAATTGACCTTTTTTCGCCATGGAGCGGCATGCTTCGAGAACTTCATCGGGCCGCAGGAGGAGAATCTCCAGCCGGCCGACCTTTGCTTCTCTCCAGAAGCCGCGACTCTTTAGTTCCGGGACGAGAAGACTCAGACGGCGATTACGGGAGAGCACCGGTTCAAAAAGTCTCATTTGGGAGGTGTAGAGTTTTCCGTCCACATTCTTTGTCTGAAGCGTGTATTCCTCAGCTGTAAACGGAGAGGCGGGCATCATCGGTTCGATAAGTTCCTCGACGGTGTGATAAAAAACCATCGGCTGCACGCCGGTGCCGAGCATCAGGATCTTGCCGTCGGACTCGAGCAGCCGGTGATAGGCGGTATTGCGACCGCATGGCGTGCGAGATTCCCAATCGTTGTTGACGAGGCGCAGACCTTTATCGCCCCAGACGGATACGGGGTGCGTCGGGTGGATGCTGCGCCTCGCACCCGGCGTGCGCCGCAAAATTTCGGTCATAAGCCCCATGACGGAAGGGGCGCGGGCCAGATCGGTAACGGGGTGAGCCCGAACATAATCGATAGCGCGCCCTCCAAAGGGATGTGTCGGCATGAGAAGACCCCCGTCCGGCCCGACAGCCTCCTGCAACGACTTTATGGCGTCTCCAACATTGCCCTGAAAGCCCAGAAACTGGTCGAACGAGGACTGAACGCACAGTACATCACCGGTTTTCACTCCAAGGCCGCGGAGCTTTTCTCGGAAATCGGCGGGGGTAAAAGAGTGAAAACGGTTGATATAGCCCGTGCGTGCGCGGTGCCGGAACCGTTTCAAGGGAGGCTTCAGAGGGCTGAGAAATCGGGGAAACCACATTAGCTAATCTGCCTCCATGTCATTCATGACGCACTTATCCAACAACAGACCTTCAACGAAGAAATTAGTGGCCCAATTGAGAATCTTAAGGCGGCCGTAGTCACCCGACACAGGCCACGAGCCAGGTATTCCTCCACGCAGACGCGGATCCGGGTTGTCAATATCATGGCGGCGCATGAGGTACAGATTCGCGCGGTGCATCGCCTCTCGATAGGCGGGCTTGCCGGTCAACTGGAAGAGCCGTCCCCAGACGATCGCGCTCTGCGCGGTGCCTGTCAGGCAACACCAGTCCACGGTTCCCCTGAAGTCCGCGCCGATGCAGCCGGGGATGAAGCCATCCTTGTCCATGAGTCGCATAAGGCTGTCCGCCGTTCGTACGGCACCATCGAGAAAATCTGCACGTTTCGTGATCACGCCGATGCCGATCAAACCCTGCATTGTGTACGCAATAGTGTGTAGAAGAGGTTGGCTTGCATCAGCGAGGCAGCAATCGCTAAACCAGCCATTCGAAGACTGCTTCGAAAGGCAAAACTCGGCATTGCAAACGGCCGCCTGAATCGCTTCGCGAATACCGGCCACGCGGCCGGCCTCGCACAATCCCCAGGCCGCTTTCACGTTATAGACGGTAGTATTCGCATTAGCGAATTGGGAATTGCCTTTCCTCCACTCTCCGGTTGGTTCCTGCAAACTGAGCAGCCAGTCGCACGCCCGGCGCAACGACGCGAGAAAAGTCGGGCTGCCTGTCCGCTCATAAAGGGCGGCCCAGCCCAACAACACCATGCCGGTGTTGAAGACCGCAGGAGTGGGGTTGGGATTTACCCGGCCCCCCATGACGGCGCCACTCTCCATCTGGACTTCACACTCCCATTCCCCCATCTCAATGGCCCGACGGATGTACGACTGATCTTTGTAATAATCCGCCAGCTTGAGGAATGTGGGAATGATGTATCCCGTGGTCTCGGGGTAACTTTCGAGCCACGGACCACCGAAGTCAGCGCCATAGGAAACGCCGCGGTCGGTACCGTTATC
>QHXD01000360.1 GCA_003223895.1 Acidobacteriota bacterium | reverse complement strand
TGTCCTGTTTCGTTCCCATTTTGGAGAGCACGCTGGAGTAATAATTGATGGTGTTGCCCGGCGAGATAGCCGTGTCGTTCCAGCCGTGATACAGCAGGAGTTTCCCGCCGCGAGCTTTGAATGCGGAGAGATCCGGGTTAACGGCATTGATGATCGTACCGACCTTCTCGTCGACTATTTTCAGATCGCGATCCAGATCAAAGCCGCGCCAATCCCACTGTGCGTTGTCGTAAGCTACCAGGAAGGAGCCCATCGAAACTCCCGGAGGCTGGTCGGCCGTGCCGCCGATTACCTGCCAGCCCGTCTCGCTGCCTGGTTCCTTGCCGGGGAAAACCAACTCGCCCGTTTTCAGCATCGCCGGGGCGTAGACTCGCTTGATGGATTCGAGCAGCTTTGCAGTAAGACAGCTTTCAGAGTCGGCGCCTTTACACAGCAGCGTTGCAGGATCGAACTTGCACGAGCGCGGAGCGTTGAGAAGCCCGTCCTTCACTCCATCGTGGGCGTCGCAGGCTTGCAGGACGGCCTTGTTCAAGAAGGACGCCTTCGCGGCCGGAACCGCAGCGGCTGGATCCTTCAGGACGGGGACGGCGACTCCCAGGTCCCACGCATGAAGGTGCGTCTGGAAGTTGGCAGGAGCTCCCGCGAGGATCGCATCGAAATCTTCCGGATACCGCTGTGCTGACATCAAACCCTGGCGGCCGCCTGTCGAGCAGCCGTTCCAGTAGGAAAGCCGTGGGCTGCGGTCGTAGTACGCCGTAAGGATCGCTTTCGCCTTGACGGTCATTTCGTGCACCGCACGATACGCGAAATCGACGACTTTCTCCGGATGTCCAATCGCGAAAAGGGCGTTTCCGCCTTTGTGGCCAGTGTTGGTGGAAGCCGTGGCGTAGCCTTCATTGACAGCGGCTGCCATAGCCGCATAACTGATGACTCCGGCCCACCCGCCGTTCCCGACTGCCTCGAATTTTCCGTTCCAATTTTCCGACGGCAGCCAGACTTCAATTTCAATTTCGGAGTCCGAAGATGGTTTGAGAATGGCATTCACGCGGCAATGAGCCGCGAGCTGGACTGGCTGTGGTGGTTGCTGCTGCCCACCGGCTGGTGCCGTGTACAGTCCGGCGGGAACCAGTTCCGCCGCTTTGATTGTTGCGTCATGTAGCGGCAGCGATCTCAAGCCTTCGCAAGGAGTTGGCGCCGGGGTCGCCAATGCAGATCCGAGAAGTATGAGTGCGATGGTACTGATCATGTCTGGGGGCCTCCTACGTGCGTGAAACTATCACAAGTTCATTGTCGTCGCCAACGACTCTGGGATAGACTCCGGCACGCAGAATCCCCTGGAGGATGAGCTATGAGACGTAAATTATTACTTGGCATCGGACTGGTTTTGTTGGCTGCTGTACCGGTGGTTGCGCACCATTCGTTTGCCGCGCAATACGATAGAACGAAGTCGATCAACTTCAAAGGCAAGGTCACGAAGGTCGAGTGGATGAACCCGCACGTCTACTTCTATGTGGATGTGGACGAAGGCGGCAAGGTCACGAACTATGCCTGCGAGGCCGGCGCCCCCAACTCGCTGTATCGGCAAGGCTGGCGGAAAGATGCATTGAAGACCGGCGACATGGTTTCCGTCGACGGCTGGCGCGCCAAGGATGGAACAAACACCGTGAATGCCGGGAATATCACGCTACCTGATGGCAAGAAAGTCTTTGCCGGATCCCCCGATGATGGCGGCCCGGGCGCAGGCGGCGCACGAAGAAACCAGTAACAGAAGCCAGAAGCCAGAAGCGCCCTATCATGTACAGAAGCCAGAATAGGCACATTCTGGCTTCTGGCTTCTTGGCTTCTTGGCTTCTGGCTTCCTCCCTGGCTTCCTCCCCCTAAAACACGTACTTCAACGCAAACTGCAGGATTCGTGGATCTGCCGCCGTCAATATCTTTCCAAACACCGTGAGATTGATCGCCGTCATCGGGTTGTTCGGATTCATGTGATTTGGAAGGTTGAACGCCTCGGCTCGGAACTGCAGAGACTGATTCTCCCGAACCTTGAAACTTCGAGTCACTCCCATGTCGATCTGAATTAGCCCCGGCCCGAGCGCATTGTATGCCCCCATATTCCCATATGTGCCCAGGACGGGTTGCGCAAAGGCAGCCGAATTGAACCAGTGATCGACGTTCTTCACATCGGAATACGGACTTGCAAGCTGCTGATCGACACGCTGAGCCGCCGCTCCCGTCAAGGCCTGATCAAAACCGGACGTTATCGAGAGATACTCACCGCCTCGGAGCCGAACGATCGACGAAAGTTGCCATCCACTGGCCAGTGCGCGCATGGTTCCTGCGGAGAATTGAGGAGTCTGGTAGACGGTTGAGAGATTAAAGTTGTGGCGCCGATCCGCGGTCAGGCAATTGCCGCGGCTCGAGCGCCGGTTGTCCGGGATCAAGTAGTTCACACCCGCGACGGCGAGCTCGGCGTTCGCCAGATCGCTGATGCAGTGCGCCAGGGTGTAATTTCCGGAGACGGTGAGCCCGCGCGCAGCGCGGCGCTGGAGGGAAAGCAGCAACCCGTGATAGCTGGCCGTGCCGCCATCGTCCAATGCGGAGATGCTGCTGTAGTACTGGCCATTAACCGGATCTTGAAGATATAACTTCCGCCGCCTGTCCACATTTGCCGTTGTCGAGCATGGATTGAAGGTTTGTCCGTTGATCGCGCAAGATCCCAGGCCCAGAAAGACTCCCGGATTCACCTGATTGCCCGTCCACACGTGTACGGTCTCGCTGCCAATGTAATTGGCCTGCGCCAACCAGTCTGTTCCGATCTGCTTTTGGAGACTGAGATTCCACTGCTGCGCATACGTCGACCTGGCATTGAACGGAAGCGTCTCATACGAGGCGAAGGCGTTGAACGGGACGCTACTGTTGACTGGTACGGGGAATGGATTGCCGCCAGGATAACTTGACCACGGATTCTCGAAGCTCGGCGGGAAGTTCAGAGTGACCTGGCTGCCGAAGGGCGAACTCTGGGCAAAACCTATGTAGTAGTTGAGCGACTGCAGATCATAGAAGAGTCCATAAGCCGCACGAACCGAAAACTGGCCGTCGCCCTTCGGGTCCCAGGCAATTCCTATCCGGGGCGCCAGGTTCATCCAGTCCTTATTTCCAGCGGCCTTTCCGGGAAAGGCGGCATCGCCGGGAAAGGCCAAACCCGCGGGAGCGTTCTTGTAGATGGTGCTTTTCGAGCCTGCGGCGAATCGTGCGGGATCGAAATTGGAAATGCCCCCGTTTTTCGTATGCGGCGGAAGGTACGGATCCCAGCGCAACCCGGCATTGATCGTGAGCCGCTGCGTGGCCTTCCAGGCGTCCTGCAGGTAAAGTCCGAAGTAATTTCCGCGATAGTAGAGTATTGCCTCGTTGCTTTGCGTCAACGCCGACGGCTTCCCGACCATGAAATCCGCCAGACCGAGTCCGGTTACCTGACCATTAAATGTGAACGGCCCTGTGGCGTTGAGTCTGGACACTCCGTTCAGTTCCCCATGTATCCAGTTCGCGCCCGCTCCAATTTGGTGCCGGCCTCGCACGAGACTGAGATCTTCGGAGAACTGAAAGGAGGTCGTGTTGTATGTGCTTGGAGTGGAACCGGCTCCACCAATGTTGAAGCCATTTGTAACGCTGAGTCGCATGTACTTCGGTACAGCGACCCATGTGTTGACGCCCACGTCGCTCGACGAGAAAAACTGCGGTGGAAACTTCGGGATCACCGATCGATTGAGCGTCGCGCGGAAATTATTGACGGTGTTCGAACCGATCAAATAAGTGTCGCCGAGCACAAAGGAATGGACACGGAAAGCCAGAGTTGCATTGAGCAGCGCAAGCAGATTTTTGGGATCGAAATCCGTCGGCTGATCAAAACGAGCGTTCAGGTAACGGCCGAACAGCGAGTGTTGGCTGCTTGCCTGGTAGTCCACGCGTCCCAGCGTAATGTATTCGTTGCTTCCGGCCTTGCGGCCATACCGGAACGTGCCGCAAGGATCTGCGGTAGTGGGGAATCCCGGTTGTTTCAAAATGGCCATCGCCGCGGGCGAAAACGACGACGGGCTGATCCTGTTATTCGCAAACGGAGCGGCCAGATTGATCTGCCTGTTCGCCGTGTTGCATGCCGGAGCTGTGACGGCCGTGAAGTCGCCCGTAAGCATGGCCGGGGTAGGAATAAATGAGATGCTGTCAGTGGGCGTTGACCGTTGAATTGTCGTTTGATTGCCGGCGAAGAAAAACAATTTGTTGCGGAGAATCGGTCCGCCGATCGTTCCGCCGAATTGATTGCGCTTGAGGGTGTCCCGTGTGAGCGCAAACGCGTTCCGCGCGTTGAAGGCGCCGTTGCGGACGAATTCGAACAGGTCGCCATGATAGTCGTTGGTGCCGGATTTCGTGACAGCGTTCACAGCGGCTGAGGAGTGGTGACCGTATTGAGCCGGCAAGGCGCTCGTCTCGACTTTGAACTCCTGCAACGCGTCGGGAAACGGCAAAGGCAGATTCAAATTGTTATAAGGATCGTTGTGCGTGCCTCCATCCAGCACATACGTCATGCCGGTCGCCAGGCCGCCGGCCACCGAGATGGCGACTGTGGGATAGTTTCGGACGTTGGAAACCAGACCGGCGCCTGCAGTGGGCGTCGCCATTCCGGCGAGAAAGATCAACTCCGTCGCCTGGCGGCCATTGAGCGGCAATTCGAGGACGCGCTGATTATCAATCACCTGGCCGACACCGGTGCTTC
>QHXD01000359.1:5515-8042 GCA_003223895.1 Acidobacteriota bacterium | reverse complement strand
GCCACAGTAGGTGGAATTGTTTCAGATGCTACTAGTGCTCTGATCCCAGGTGTAACGATCACCGCAACCAATGTTGCGACTGGAATCGTAATCAGCGTCATCAGCAACGAAGCCGGCGCTTATCAGTTCGCGAGCCTGCAGACGGGAACCTATACGATCACCGCTGAGCTGCCCGGCTTTCGGACGCAGACCTTCAACAATGTCACGCTTGGGATCTCGCAGCAGGTGAGGCTGAACTTCGCACTGCAAGTAGGCAGCGTAGAGCAGGAGGTTCAGGTGACGGCTGCGGCCGACCTGACTATCGCCACGACGTCAGCCTCTGTCGGCACCGTGCTGCCCGAATACAGAGTGCGCGATCTTCCCCTGGGAGGCCGCAATGTGATGGACCTGCTGGGAACGACGGCGGGCGCCGGACCGACCAGCGGAGGCCCGGGCCTCGAAGGTTACTTTTCCGGCGGGCGGCTCAGCATGGTCAATACCACCAGAGACGGCTTCGTCGTTTCCGACGGCCGATACAATTTTGGCGCGTTTTCAGCCACGTTCACGAGTCCCGATCTTGTCGAGGAAGTCCGCGTCATTACCGCAAACGTCGACGCGGAAGCGGGCCGCGGCTCCGGCCAGGTGCAGATGGTGACGCGCTCGGGAACAAACCGGTTCCGCGGCAGCGCATTCTGGACCAACCGCAACTCGGCGCTGGATGCGAGCAACTGGTTCAACAACTTCAATGGTGCCCGGAAGAATTACGAGAATCGGAACCAGTTCGGAATCCGTCTGGGCGGGCCGATCATCCGGAACAAGACGTTTTTCTTTTTCCTGGTGGATGAACAGCGCGACATTTTTCGTGAGACTTTCGTCGGTCCTGTGCTGACCGAACAGGCGCGGCAGGGCATCTTCCGATTTTTTCCGGGAGTGGATAACCAGAACGCAACTCAGATCAGCCCGACTGTCGATCGGAGCGGCAACCCCGTAAAACCTGCAAACGCGACCGGCGATCTCCAGCAATTCAGCGTTTTCAATCGTGATCCTTTCAGGCCCGGATTCGATCCAACCGGCTTCATGCAGAAAGTGATGCTCTCCCGCATGCCGCTGCCGAACGATTACACGATGGGCGACGGCCTGAATACCGCCGGCTACCGCTGGACGCGGCGGATCAACGGGCTCGAGCTGAATCAGGGAAATGGATATGACATAAACCGCGACCAGATCAACACGCGGATCGATCACAACGTCAACGCCAGTCACAAACTCAGCTTCGTCTACACGTATGAGCACGATCTGAACAACGCGGAAAATGCCGGCATCCCGCAGTGGCCGGGCGGTTATTACGGCGATAACTACAAGTGGCCGATGGTGGCCAACTTCTCACTGGTATCGACATTGTCGTCAACTGTCGTGAACGAACTCCGCGTGGGCTATCGCCGCACGAAGCAATACAGTTGGGCGCCCTTCTTTGCTGGAAGACAAAGCGAGAGCGAGGAAACCGGCGAGAAGGGAAAAGAGGCATATGCTCTGCTCCCCAAGTCCAATGGCGTTCCGTTTGGCGTGGTAACCACGCTGTTCCCCAACAACTTCATGTTCTGGGCCGCGGCCGACGGCGCCACGCGGGTGCAGACCAGCCCGCTCGAGACTTATGGGGACACGATCAGTTTCACTAAAGCAACCCACGCTTTCAAGGTGGGTGGCGAGGTGCGCACCGGCAGGTCCAACGCCGGCAATGACAGCAATTTCTATCCTCTGGCTTCGCTCGGCCCAGGCGGCGCGGCCATACAGGGCATCGACAACATCGCCATACCCGGTCTGACCGGCAACAATCAAACGACGGCGCGAAACCTGTTAACCGATCTTTCGGGCTCGATCAACCAGATCGCAGAAGCATTCGACCTGAGAAGTTCGAAGGACCTGGTATTCCGCGGTTACGACCAGGGCGTGAAATTCCGGCGGCGCGATCATCGCAACAAGGAGTTCAGCGGGTATCTCAAGGATGCCTGGAAAGTTCGTCCGTCACTGACGCTCAACCTCGGAATCCGTTACGACTATTACAGCGTTCCGTGGGAAGCCAATGGGCTCTTTGGACGGGCGGTCGGCGGAGAAAAGGGACTGTGCGGCATTTCCTGCGGCGCACCGACGGTGATCGAGCTTGTGGGGAAGAACTCGCCCAATCCAGGCAGACAGATTTGGAACGATGACTGGAACAACTTTGCTCCGTCTTTTGGCCTGAGCTGGTCAATCCCGTGGTTTGGAAAAGACAGGACCGTGCTTCGTGCCGGCTATGGCTGGAGCTATCCAGGCAATCCGATGTTCGGCACCGCTATCCGCGACGTGGCGGGTTCGGTACCTACGGTCCAGGCAGGCTCCACAAATACGGGCCTGTTTCACACACAGGCGGCTTACCTGTCGCTGGCAAACATTTCATTGCCGATACCGCTGCAATATGCGCCGCTTCAGCCGGTTCCACTGGATGGCGTCAGGAACGACGTCATGCAGGGCGCGGCGGACAACCGGGTGACGCCTTACGTTCAGAACTTCA
>QHXD01000359.1:4982-5480 GCA_003223895.1 Acidobacteriota bacterium | reverse complement strand
GTTCCGCTCAATGGCGTGGATATTTTCAAGAACGGTTTCCTGGACGCGTTCAACACCACGCGCGCGGGCGGAAATGCGCCGCTGTTCGATCAGATGTTGAGGAGTCTCAACATTCCGGGTGCGGGTGTGGTCAACGGCACGACGGTGACGGGGTCCGCCGCGCTGCGCGCGTATACGGCCACGCGAACGTTCATAGCAAACGGCAGCATCGGTCAATTAGCGGATTTCCTCAACCGCAGCACGAACGTCACAGGTAAGGGTGGCGGTTTCGTCCGCAATGGGGGGTTGTCCGAGACGTTCTTTGCGTTGAATCCCCAATTCAGCGAGGTGAGGTTGCATGGAAATCCGAGCAATTCCACGTATCATTCGCTGCAAGTGCAGCTCACGAAACGCTTGTCGAGCGGCTTCACGAGTCAGTCCACCTACACGTGGAGCCGGACTTTGGGACAAACGTCGGGAGAAACGGACAGCATTCTGACCCCCCGGGATCCGAAAAAC
>QHXD01000359.1:0-4973 GCA_003223895.1 Acidobacteriota bacterium | reverse complement strand
CTGGACAAGTCGCTGCTCAATTACCATCGGACGCATTCGATCACCAGCAACGGGACTTTCGAGTTGCCGTTTGGACCGAACCGGCGGCTTCTCAACTCCGCTCCCGGATTCGTCCAGCGGTTGGTCGAGCGTTGGCAGTTCGGTGGAATCTTCAGCTGGACTTCCGGTGCGCCTCTGACTATTACGGCTCCGACTTCAACGATCTGGCAGACGACCACCAATAGCACGCCTGGTATTGTTGGGGATTTTCCCAGGAACACTGGGAAAGTCACCAAGCTCGCCAACGGTGTGAGCTACTTCCCCGGCCTTTTGCAAACCAGCGATCCCGCGGGCGCCGGCGTCTCGTCGCTGAACGGACTGAGCGGATCCTTCAGCAACAAGGCCATCACGGATTCTCAGGGACAGCGTCTGCTGGTGAATCCTCAACCCGGACAGGTCGGCACTCTCGGACTGGGATGGATCGAAGGGCCGCCACTGCTGGGGTTGGATGTGAACCTGATCAAGCGCGTCAGGATTACCGAAAGCAAGGAGTTTGAAATGCGTGTGGATTCGGTCAATGTGCTGAATACTCCGCAGTTCACTCCTCCGATCGCTGCGAACCTCAGCATTAATTCCCCGAGCTTCGGGCGTATCACGACTGCGACGGGTAATCGACGCTTCGTCATCAATGCTCGACTGAATTTCTGAAGAGGCCTGTGAGTGGCAGGACTCAGAAGCTCCCCTCCTAACTTAGGAGGGGTGGCTGCGCCATCAAGAAAATGCTGCGAAGCCACCCAAGCCTGGCGCAGACGGGGTGGTTGCCTGAGGAACCACCCCGCCGTTCGCTGAAAAACGCGCGAACGGCACCCCTCCTAACTTAGGAGGGGAGTTTCGCCAACGCCTGACCAATTGCGATCACGCGAAGAGTCTTATATGCTTCGCGTCGAAATGTTAAGAAAATCACTAGTGTCCTGGTTCATTTTTCTCACGTTATGCATACCGGCAGTTCACGCGCAGACAGCGGGCAAGACTGTCCTGGACGGCGTGTACTCGGATGCGCAGGCACTCCGCGGCGAGGCTGCCTACACGGCTCATTGCAGGGTTTGTCACGGCGAGGGTCTGGAGGGTGTTTCGGCCCCGGAGCTCTCAGGCAATCGTTTCATCGAACACTGGCGTGAAGACGCGCTGGACACCATCTACAATTTCATCAGGCAAAGTATGCCGCTCGGCCGCGCGCCGGATGCCAAGGCGATCCCGGACAGCGACTACCTGGACATCGTCACTCACATTCTGAAAGTGAATGGTTATCGCGCCGGTGCCAGTGAACTGACGCCTGACGTGCTCGCAAACATCATGCTCGTCGGAAAGAATGGACCGCAGCCCGTGCCGGATGGCTCGCTTATCATAACAGTCGGGTGTCTGTCTCAGAGCCGCGATGGCGTGTGGATTTTGTTTAGCGCAACCGAGCCGGCGCGAACCCGGCGAGCGAGCACGTCGACTCCTGCGGAGCGGAGCGCTTCATCGCAAAAGCGTTTGGGTAATCTGATCTTCCGTCTCGCAGAATTGGACGCCGTTCCCGATTTCGAACCCGACTCGCACAAGGGACATAAGATGCAGGTGAAGGGTTATCTGGTGCGGCAGCCGAACGCCGAGCGGATTAGCTTGAGTTTGATGGAAGAGCTGGATTCGATGTGTGCGCCGTAGCTGTAGCGGCGGTCTGTGACCGCCGACAATCCAGCAACTTGCCGGATCCTCGGCGGTCATAGACCGCCGCTACAATTACTTCGGATTCTGACTCTGAGTCTGTCCCAGACCTCCAGTGATGCCCTCTACCTGGTTTCCGATCGCGATCGCTCTGGCCTTGGCTATCTCTGCCGCTGAAGCGCCCATCGGATCCACGTCGCCGCAGGTAAATCCTCTCAAGGTGCATTCTGAAGTGGTGTGTTTGATTCCTTTTTCCTTCATCAACCGCAACATCAGGTCTGCGGCCTTATCCTGGAGAACGATCGAGTTGTTCGGCCGGAAAGTTCCGACACCTATCGCGTAATCGACCGCCATCAGGGGCTCGATGCTGCCACCGAATTGACCGTCATTTTTCTTACCCAGGTCATGAGCTCCCAGATTGGCGCCAGCGTCCACGAGGTATTGAATAATCGGGAGATCCCCGAAGTTCCCGGCACCCATGAGCGCCGTAATTCCGGCATCGTCGGCCGCATTCACGTTGGCTCCAAGCTTCACGAGCAGCTTGATGACTTCGAGCCTTTCGGCGTTGGATTTTCCTCTGCTATAGCCGTCGATCCACGCATATCCCGCGGCTTGCATCAGCGCTGTTTCGTTGTGGCTGGACACAATGTTGGGGTCGGCACCGTAAGACAGCAGTAATTGAACCAGTTCCATATCCGCGGAGAACGCGGCGCGCGCCAGTGCTGTGGCGAACGTGGTCCGCGGTGTCAGATTCAGCGCAGATCTGCGGGACGTTGGGATGTTGTCGACGAACGCGTTCGGATTCGCTCCGGATGCCAGAAGTTTCTTGACCAGGGGAAGAGGATCGAGGGTCACCATCCATGGCATGCCGGGGTTCGTTTCCATGTTGCGGCGGTCCACAGCCCAGAATAGAGGGGTAAACCCTTCAGCGTCGGCATGATTCACTTGCGCTTTGTTGTCGATCAGAAACGACGCAAGTTCGTAATTGCCGTTGTAGATCGCCAGCTCTAACGAAGCTTTTCCGTCGGCTGAAACCGTGTTCACGTCGGCTCCAGCCGCGACCAAACGGCGCGTCGATTCCATGTCTCCTTGCCGTACGGCAAAATGCAACGGTGTGAACCCGCCGTAATAATCTTTCTTTGGCTTTTCACCAGGTTCGGGATCACGCGGCAAGCTCGTGACGCTGGAATTTGAGGTCGAGCCTCCCCGGCGGCCTTCCGACGGCACAATCTTCGAGCGAACATTGACGTTCGCACCGCGGTCGATGAGCATCTTCGCAGCATCGGGATGACTCTCGGAAACAGCCCACATTAAAGCGGTTGTACCGCCCCAGGTTTCTACCGCGTTGGCCTTGGCGCCGTTGTCCAACAGCACCTTGATCGCCTCGGGATTGCCTGTGCGTGCCGCCATCATGAGCGTGGTGTCTCCATATTTCGTCAGGGGGGCATTCGGATCGGCTCCTGCCTTGATGAGTGCTGCGATGATTGCCGCATTTCCGTTCACAGCGGCGAGCTGCAGCGGCGTGGCGCCTGCGCGCGTCGCGGCAGATACATTTGCGCCTGCGCGGATAAGGAGTTCCGCCGTTTCCAGGTCATCCAGGCGGACCGCCCAATGGAGCGCCGTGGTGCCATCGGTTTGCGCGGCATTTACATCCGCCTTTTTCTGCAGCAAGGAACGCACAGCCGCCTTATTACCCTTCATCGCGGCGTCCGCCAGGTCACTAACGGCAGCGCCGAGAACTGCAGCTGATAGCAACATGACCACACAGCATCCGAGTACGCGTCTCATACACATGTGTTGCCCCCTCAGGCCCATTCTGCTCCGACAACGTTGGAAGACTTTGGATTGATTTCTACCACCTGCCTTAGTGATTGACAATAAGAATGTTAGCGAAAAAATTGGGATCTCGAAAATCCGGAACTGGGAGCCAAAATCGCTTGCAATGTTGCAACACCTCGGAGCATAGTCACAGACAAAATACCTCGCTGGGCGGTTTTTGATTTTGAAGGGCTCTCATACCATTCGTAAATGGAGCTATAGATGAAAAAGAGATTATTGTTGGCCGGTTCCATGGCACTTATGCTTGCAATTCTCAGCTATGGGCAAACGGCCGGTCCGCAGAAGCAATCTGCGGCAACCGGTGCGGCGCCGGCCACTGCGGCAACTTCGGCAACTGCGCAGCGAGCGCTTCTCGATCAATACTGTGTAACCTGTCATAACGATCGGACCAAAAGAGCCAACCTTACTCTCGAAAAACTGGATCTCACAACGGTGGGTGATAACCCGCAATTGTGGGAAAAAGTTGTGCGTAAACTTCGTGCCGGAGTCATGCCGCCGCCGGGAATGCGGCGGCCGGAATTGACCGCCTACACAGGGCTTACGGAATGGCTTGAAGGGCAAATCGATCGCAAGGCCAAGGTAAATCCCGGAACCATCGTGCTTCATCGATTGAACCGCGCCGAATACGCCAACGCCGTCCGCGATCTCGTGGACCTCGAGATCGATCCCGCTACACTTCTGCCGGCCGACGATTCGAGCAGAGGCTTTGACAACGTGGCAGGTTCCTTAACTTTGTCTTCGACACTGCTGGAATCCTATGCGAACGCGGCGGGAAAGGTCGCGCGTATGGCGGTGGGTTACTGGAAGACGCCAACGGAAAGGACCTACATCGCACCGAGCGATACCTCCCAGGAATACCATATCGAGGGTCAGCCTTTCGGTACGCGCGGCGGAATAGTAGTCAATCATGTGTTCCCGGCCGACGGCGAATACAAGTTCTCGCTCAAGGAATTCGTTCTCGGTCCCTACATTGGTGACGAGCAAATTGAGCTCAACATCAATGGCGAGAGAACGCAGCTATTCGAGTGGAATAATCTCAAAGGCGGGAACGGCGGCGGAGACGGAGATACCGGAGGTGGCTTGGAGATTACAGTTCCGGTGAAAGCCGGCACGCATACAGTCGGAGTCACCTTTGTGGCTACGAACTACCGGCCCAGTCTTGATCCGGCCAAACACTACGCACGAAGCACGCTCGAAAACAGCAGGATTGCCGGCTTCACGAACTATCCTGAAGTCGGTCTGTTGAAGATTCAAGGACCCTTCAATGCTTTACGTCCGGTTGACTCGCGCAGCATCAGCAAGGTCTTTACGTGCCGGCCCAGCAGCGCGACTCAGGAAGAAGCCTGCGCCAGGGAAATCGTTACGAGACTGACGCGGCGTGCCTATCGGCGTCCCACAACGCCGGAAGATCTTGAAAGCTTGATGGGCTTTTACCAGGAAGGCCGCAAGGG
>QHXD01000358.1 GCA_003223895.1 Acidobacteriota bacterium | reverse complement strand
GGTCCACCGCTTCACGCTTCCGGCCCCTGAATACCGGCGGAGTCATGTGGGAGTAAAGTTCAGCCTAACTTAGGAGGGGAGTTCAAACGCTCTCCTACCAGGGATTGCTCCAGGCAGGCGATTTGATTTGGAAAGCCGGCTGTCGAACGGGTGCACGATTAAGGAGGAATGTATGGCCGACTGGCTCGTTCGAACGTGGCATGAGATTGTCGCACGGCCGGATGGCCCATTAGCCATGCGCTTCTACCTGCAGCCGGCGATGGCCCTCTTCTTCGCAATACACGATGGCCTGGACGATGCCCGGAAAGGACAGCCGGCATATTTCTGGGCGCTTTTCACGGACCCACTACACAGGCGGGAAATGATGCAGGATGGCTGGAAGTCCGTCGGTACGATCTTCATCCTCGCCGTTATACTCGATATCGTCTACCAGTTGATGGTTTTGCACGCGATCCGCCCTCTCCAGACAGTTTTCATAGCCACGCTTCTCGCCATTCTTCCCTACACCGCTTTTCGCGGCCCGATCAACCGGGTGGCAAAAATGGTGCGGAGGTACTTAGCAGTTGGCGTTTGAAAACTCTTATTGTAGCGGCGCTCTATCAAGGTGTGAATGAATTGCAGGTCAGGCCGCATTCCCCTCCTTATGAAGGAGGGGTGGCCGTGCCATCAAGAAAAAGGACCCGTTCCGAAATGGCACGGACGGGGTGGTCGCTTACAAGTGACGTTGCGGAATGCGTTTTGAAACATGGTGCGTGAGCGACCACCCCGTCTGCGCCTTTCAAGGTGGCTTCGCAACATTTTTATTGATGGCGCAGCCACCCCTCCTCTTTGAGGAGGGGAATATACTCGGCGAATTCATTCACAGCTGCTTCTAGAAATACCGGCGGTCATAGACCGCCGCTACAGTGTCAGGCCCACATGCGGACGATCCGGAATCGGCAGAACGGTGCGTTGAATCTTTTCGGACCGGTTGGACATGAGTACTCCTTTCCCTGGCCCTATCGTCCAGAGATGAACCGTTTTAATTGAGAACCGGCCACACGGTAATCGAGCTCCGCCTGAAACATTTCCGCCTCGGCCTGGGCTCGTGCTTCGGCTCCCGACATCGTTGCGAGCTGCAGCGTCAGGTCACGGATCTTCCGCGCGCGCTCCAAATCCAGAAATGCTTTCTGAGTGCCCGCCGCCACTTTGGCTTTCACCAATTCCACGGCGGCCTCCGCCATGGCGAGCTGTGTCTTACGCTCGCTCACGGTTTTTTCGCGCTTTCCAAAATCGAATATGTTGAAAGACGCCATCACGCCGACGAAAGAAAAGTCCTTCGGCAACAGCGGCACGGCTATCTCATAGACGTAGCCGCCGATGACAGCGACGTCAGGGACGTACTCCAGCTTCGACAGTTTCGTTGCAGCCCGTGCCTTGACAGCGGTCTGTTCGGCCTCGATAACCGCTGCGCTGTTGACCAGGGCCTGCCTTGTCGCTTCCTGGAGAGAGACCGTTTCGACTGCCGGCTCCAGCGACGCCAGCTCGAGTGCGGTGTCCGGTGGAAAACCGATCAACGCATTCAATGACCGGCTCAGTTCCGTCACCCGAACCTTTGCTGCCGCGAGTTCTTCATCGGCTTTGAGGAGCGCCGTCCGACGTTCCGACACGTCGGGCGGCGGCACAGCGATGCTTGCCACTTGCAACCCTGTATCGATCATTTGGACCTTCGTCTCGGCTACCGTTTGTTGACGCTGCGCGATCAAGAGACCGAAGTAGAATCGCTCGACGCTGTCCGCAACCTGGGCAGCGGATTGCGTCGCTTTCGCCTTTGCGATTTCTTCGTCAGCTCTTGCGATACTCACCGCCTCCCGGACCTTGAACAGCGGAGTGACCGGTTGTGTCACGGTGACAGCGAAGACGGTCTGGTCCTTTGTCAGCAGAGGAAGATCGGCCTGCCGGCGGGCCAACTGAATCGTTTGACCGAGGAATTTGTTGAAATGCAGGTTGGCAAACGTGGAGTCGATCTTGGGAAAATAATCGGCCTGCGCGGCCTGTCGGTGATACCTGGCCGCATCGATGCCGAGTTGAGCCAGATTCGCCGTTTTGTTGGTAGTAGCTTGCGCCTGGGCCTGATCGAGTGTGATGCGCTGGATGCCACGCGATTGTGCAACGAGGTTCGCGGTCAAAATCTCGCCCTGTTGGGCATAAATATCCTTTCTGCCCCTATGCTGCTTTTGGCGCGGTCATCTTCCGCATCACTTCGTCGAGATTGAAGCTGGCCGGCTTCTGTCGTGGGGGAAATTCCTTGAAGCTCGAGAGCCACTGGCCCACGATCGTCTGGGCCGGCACCATGAGGAACATCCGTTCCGCCAGCCATTTGCCGTACAGCAGGCTCTCGTCGCCCCGCTCGAACGGATCGGCGCGAATATTGAATGCCTTGGGGAATCGCAGATTGGTAAAATCCCGCTGCCAGACCTCCAGACCTGTGTACTCCTGCCCCTTGAAGACCATTTTCCAGTTCTCCACCCGAATAGCGAGCAGGTCGCCGTCGTCGCTCCAGTAGAGAAAACCCTTGCGCGGCGATTCCTTCACTTCGCCCTTGAAGAAGGGCAGGAGACTGAAGCCGTCCAGGTGCACCTTGAACGTCCGGTCTCCCAGTTTGTGACCCTTACGCAGCTTGTCCACAATCTGAGGTTCACCGGCCGCGGCAGCGAAGGTCGGGATGAAGTCTTCATGCGCGCACATGTCGTTCACGATCGTGCCGGGTTTGATGATGCCGGGCCAGCGGATGACGCAAGGGACGCGGAACCCGCCTTCCCAGTTCGTATCCTTCTCACCGCGGAACGGCGTGCTGCCGCCGTCGGGCCAGGTCATGACTTCGGCGCCGTTGTCTGTCGTGTAGACGACGATGGTGTTATCCGCAATCCCCAGGTCGTCGAGGAGCTTCAGCAACTGGCCGACGTGACCGTCCGTCTCCACCATGCCGTCGGGATAGATTCCGAGCCCGGTCTTGCCTTTGGACTCCGGCTTCAGGTGCGTCCATACGTGCATGCGCGTGGAGTTGAAGTAGCAGAGCCAGGGCTTGCCGGCCTTGTGCTGCCGATCGATGAAATCTTTTGGCGGCGGCCAGAAATTCCTCGTCGATGGTCTCCATTCGTTTGCTGTTCAGCGGCCTGGTATTTTCGATCTCCTGCCCGCCTACGCGGCCGTAGTGCATGTCTTCAGTCGGATCGTCGTTGTCCGTCGCCGTGCAGCGCAGCACACCACGGGGCCCGAATCGCTTCCTGAAGTCCGGATTCTTTGGATAGTCGGGATTCTCCGGCTCTTCTTCGGCATTGAGATGATAAAGGTTGCCGAAGAACTCGTCGAAACCATGCACCGTGGGAAGGAATTCATTGCGGTCGCCGAGATGGTTCTTTCCAAACTGTCCGGTGGCATATCCGAGCGACTTCATGACATCCGCTACAGTGGGGTCCTCGGCACGCAAGCCGATGTCGGCTCCCGGCAAGCCAACCTTGGTCAGCCCGGTGCGGATCGGCGCTTGCCCGGTGATGAATGCGGCGCGCCCGGCAGTGCAGCTCTGCTGTCCGTACCAGTCCGTGAAGAGCGCTCCCTCTTTCGCGATGCGATCGATATTCGGCGTGCGATATCCCATCACACCCAGGTTGTAGGCACTGATGTTGTACCAGCCGATGTCGTCACCCATGATGAAAAGGATGTTCGGTTTCTGCTTTGCCATCTTTTTGTTACTCCTATTGCTTCACAATGAAGAAGCTCGCCGGACGCATCGAAATCCCAAATGACAAGTGGATGTATCGATAGGCTGGCCCATTCGCGCTGCAGGCCTGTAACGCTGACAGTAGTTCGGCGCGCACAGATACGAGCCTCCCTTCATGACTTTCCTTGGAATGCGAACACCGTCCAACCGCGGGTCGTAGCTCTTTTCGCGGTCGCCTCCCTTGGGATTCACACTGCTGCAACAGGGTTGACGGATAGCGCCATGGTCCTGATACCAGTCTGAAGTCCACTCCCAGACGTTTCCAATCATGTCGTAGAGTCCGTAACCGTTTGGAGGAAACAATCCCACCGGCGACGTCCATTTGAAGCCATCTTTCACCAGGTTCTGGATCGGAAATTCGCCCTGCCAGGTGTTCGCCATGATTTCGCCATCCGGCTCGAACTCGTCACCCCAGGCATAGTCGGCGCCTTCGAATCCGCCGCGCGCAGCGAACTCCCATTCCGCTTCGGTGGGCAAGTCCTTGCCGGCCCAAACGCAATAAGCTTCAACATCCGGGTAAGCGACATGAACGACAGGATGGTTCTCGAGACCTTCGATCGAACTTTTCGGCCCGAAAGGGTGACGCCAGTCCGCGCCACGCACATAGCGCCACCAGCTGTACGGATTGCGCATATCGACCCGGTTGCGCGGCTGTACGAAGACGACCGAAGAAGGCGCGAGCAGCTCAGGCTTCGCTCCGGGGTAATCCGCCGGATTTGCCGGACGCTCCGCCAGCGTCACGTAATCCGTCGCCTCGAGGAAGCTCGCGAACTGCGCGTTGGTTACCGGAGCGGGATCGATCCAGAAACTCCCGACAGTCACCTGATGCGCCGGCGCTTCTTCAGGATAATAATGATCGGAACCCATCTTGAAGGTCCCTCCATCAACCCAGACCATGCCGTCCAGCTTTGTCAAAGCGAGTGCTGTTTTGGTTTCCATTTCGTGTTCTCCTTTCGGGATCTTGTGGAGCGTTACATCGAAATTAGAATTGAAACGAAAACCGCGCGAGTATCCGGATTACTTCGGAGCATCTGGAATCTTTTTTCGGACTGCAATCGGCAGTTTAAGAACGAAGGTTGCGCCCTTATCTGCTCCCGCGCTGTGCGCTTTGATCGTACCGCCGTGAAGCATGACGATTTCACGGACGATGGCAAGCCCGAGGCCGAGTCCGGCACTTCTTGATTTGGTCGAACGATTTTCCTGCCGGTAAGCGTCGAATACGTAAGGCAGAAACCTGGGTTCAATGCCTTTCCCCGTGTCGGACACCGTACATTGCACAATACCGCTGCGTCTAACGATCTTCAGCGCGATAGAACCGCCCCCCGGCGTGAATTTCACCGCGTTGTTCAAGAGGTTTATCAGAACCTGACGCACCCGGCGGGAATCGGCGAAAAACGGCGGTATAGCTTCCGATAATAGCGCTCAGCGCCTCACGCGCAATCTCCTGTATCCGCATCTCTGCAAGCTCCAGGCGCAGCTTGCCAGAGGAAATGCGCGCAGCATCGAACAAGTCGTCGATCAGGTAATTCAGAGCCCTCACATTTCGAATGATTCCTTCGATGGCGAGATTCTGCTTCTCGGCCGGTAAAGTTCCGCTGCCGAGCGCCACAGCCCAGCCCAGGATGGGCATCATCGGGTTTTTGAGTTCATGCGAGAGGACCGAAAAAAATTCTTCCTTTCGTTGAAAGGCATGTTCGGCCCTGGCGCGAGCGTCAAGCGCCTCATCGTACGCGCGTGCGCGAACGATACATCCTGACGCGATCTGCGCCAATCGAAGCATCTCGTCACGCGCCTCCGGAGCCACGTCGTCCTGGGTTGGCAGAACGATAGTCAGGACACCAAGCGGCCGTTGCTCTGAACCACGAATCGGCAAAAATGCCACGTTCCAGCGCCGGCATTGTGGTAACAGGTCGCGCAGGTAGCGCGAAATGTTCGAGCGAGCCTTGCGTGTTCGGGACCAGAATATGGGCTTGCCTGAACGAAACGCACTGGTGACCGGACCTTTCCTGATCGTTTCTTCCGCGAGATATTTCTTCGAAATGTGCCTGGATCGCCACTTCGAAACCATCTGCAGGTCGCCGTCGTGCTCGACAAAGATCATTCCTGCAGGGCTGCCAAAGGCTTTGCGGCAGTAGTTTCCAACGATGTCGGCCACAGACCTCAACGTGTACGCTCGACTGAGACTCACAACGAGTTCATGTAAAGATATTGCGCCGTCCTTGCCCATCGCACTGGGGCCGTGCGCCTCCGCCGAGTGATCGGCAGTCTCGATGACTGCCAGATACCCTATCTCGTCGCCGACGAACTGGCGACGAATCCGGAATTCGACGGGAAAATGTTTTCCCTTGTGGACGATCGAAACGTGGACGGCGCAAGGTTTGTCAGTCTGTCGGGAAGCCGCCAAACGCTCGCGCAGGCGTTTGATGTCGGAGTCGGCCACAAAGCCGAACAAGGATCTCCCCAGCAGCGACGTTGCCGCGCCGTTGAGCATCTCGGCACACTCCTCGTTGGTCTTGAGAATGCGTGCTTTCCCATCGAGTTCGAGGTAAGGAATCGGAACCCGGTCATGAAGGACTCCATAATGTCTGAGTGATTTGACAAACACTCGCGCGTGGTCCCGCAAAGTTGAAATCGTGTCGTTCAGGCTGGGCTTCCGCAGCCGGCCGTTCGTCTTCCCCGGTATCCTTTCTTGTTCCGCGGCAGTGCGGATATCGACCATCAGGCGATCTACGTCCGTTATCAGACGCGTGAAATCGGTCACAAAACGCGCGGCAGGATAATCAAAAGTCTCCCTGCTGTCCTCAGCCGATTGCCTTCTCATGGACACCATAGCCATACCTCAATTCATGCGCGTCACGGCAGGCGGCCGCCATCTTCCACTAAAGACGTCGGGCTTTGGCCAGTACATCCGGACAACGAGATTGAATGAGTCTTTGGGCGCAGGAAGCCAGTTGAATTCTCTGTTCATACCCGGCCACTCGTGCTGGATGTAGATGGAAAGCGAATTGTCGGAATTGAGTCTTAGCCTGTCGTGATCGCCGATGACATGACGGTGGATGTTGTTCTGAACAAGGTGCTGTTTGGAGTCATACAAAGTAATCGACCAGAAAGCATTGACGGGCGGAATACGTTCGCGGGAGAAATGGATCACATATTGGTTGGCGCCGTTCAGCGGCTCACCCGTGTGATCAACTGCTGTCTGAAAGCAGACCATATCCTCAGCCAGCCGGCTGATATAGTCTGCCTCGAAGCGGCCTGGATGCAGGTTGAGTGACCAGCTATTGATGACCTTGCCGGCAACCGCGCTCTTCTCAGCGTTGGCAATCCTCACTTGCGCAGCCGGCACGGCCAGGTGCATGGCCTGGACTGTGGCCGCAGGCAGCATTTCAAATGCGAAGTCGTCCCCTGGAAAGAATCCGATCCAGGCGAACTCCGCAACCATTTCAGCATCACATGCCTGCGCGGGATTCTTCAGCATCAGCCTGGCCAGTCTTTTGTAGAAAGCCGGCGCGTCGTACCTTGCCACCTGTTCTTCGGGCGTGCCTGCCTGGTCAACGTCCAGCCGAAACGGAATACTATGCGACGACGGCGGCTTACCCCACTGGGTCAGGGGAACAAGACGGAAATGATCCTGCATACGATGAACGACCTGGATGTCTTCAACTCCCGCAGCCTGAAAGCGGCCGTCGATCCAGACTGTCTCCGTCGGCGCCTGGACCATCTTCAGGTCGTCCGGCAACCTGCCCGACCACTGCGGACCCACAAATACAAAGGACCCTCCTTCCGGTCCGGTGTTCCGGGGACTGATTGCCTCGAATATCTCGTACCAGGCACTCCAGATGGATAACAGATAGTACCGGTCTGTCCGCGGAATGCTCAGCACAACTGGTTCTTTGCTGAGGTCGAGCCAGGCAGACGAGCACAGCATGTCGGCATGCGGACGAACGACGTCTTTACTATGGGGTCCCGGCAGCAAGCGCCCGTGCGCAAAGTGGTTCACAGGGGCGCTGGGAAACCTGGGGAATGGCACCGCAGTGTGCATCCGCCGCATAACGTCCATCAGAAGAAGGGGATATCCATAGATATATACGTCTTCAGCTACACGCTGAACCTCCTCGCGCGGGACGTTGTGGATTTTGAGGGGTCTTTTCACTATTCCCAATCTATGAAGGCGGAAGGGTGTCCGGGTATCAGGACAAGTGCGTGCCGCGCTTTGTATTTTTTCGGGACGCATCCGGAATATGCCCGATTGCCATTCGCTCGCTCTCCGTCAATGATGGGTGTCGAATCTCAAACAACGGAAGTGAACCATGACGAAGCGAGTGTTGCTTGCAGACGACCATATGCTATTCGCACAGGCGCTGGCTCAGTTGCTTGTACCAAAGTACGACGTGGTTGACATCGTCGGAGACGGCAGAGCGCTGCAGAGATCCGCGCGCGAGCACAAACCGGACGTCATCGTGACGGACATTACCATGCCGCTCATGAGTGGATTGGAGAGCGTACGCTTGCTTTGCAAGGACACGTACACGCCCAGGATCGTTTTCCTGACCATGCATGCGGACGCCGACCTTGCTCGAGAGTGTTTCAACTGCGGCGGTTCGGCGTTTGTGAACAAGGAGTCCGGTTACGACGAACTCACCGTTGCCATCGATGCGGTATTGGAGAACCACCTGTACCTTTCACCGACCATCGCGGCAGGCATGATCGACGTATTGAGAGATCCTGCCGGCGCCAGCGCCGAATTTGAACAGCTCACTCACCGCCAGCGCGAAATCCTTCAATTGTTTGCCGAAGGCAAAACCATGAAGGAAATCGCCTCCGTCACGAATCTATCGACGCGAACGGTCGAATGGCACAAATACAAAATGATGAGGCTTCTGCGCGTCCGGCGCAGCGCAGAACTGATCCAGCACGCCGTGCGCATGAAATTGGTTGTTTAGTTTCCGCAGTCTTACGGGTTTGCCCGCCAAACTTTACGAGAGTTTCTCAAATCCATGCAGGCCGGACACTCACATGCTTCGCGAATGAGCAACACTGGACGAAGGAGCTTGCAAACGGGTTCTTACAAGAATGTAACATGCAGCGTAAACAAAACGCCGGATCGGCCGAACTTCTCCTGGTTGTGTAGCACAAAACCTGCGTTATACTAGCGGCACGCAAAACACAAGATAAAATGTCAAAGCTCACCGACGCAGGACTCGTCCTTTAGCTTCTGCAAGAACAATCAATCTGAAACCGGAAAGTTCGTAGAAGGAGTTTTATCGATGCTCGAGTCCACTGCTCATTACGGTGCAGGCGCTGGCGATGCCGTCGGTTCCGCAGAAAGGAATTCCAATATGACAAGCGCAATGGCCGGGCCCACAGTGGCGCGGGAACTTGTGACACAAGTTCCAATCGTCATGGATCGGATAGCTCTGATCGATTCTCGCGGGATTATCGTTGCAGTCAACAACAACTGGATGGCTCTTGCCGAAGAGACTGGAGCGGCCTTGAATCGCGTTGGACCGGGAATGAACTATCTGGAAGTTTGCCGCCAGGCAAGCGGTTCCTCCGCCGCCGATGCTCGAGAAGCTCTCAGCGGAATTCGCGCGGTTCTGAAGGAAAAGGTTCAATCCTTCACCATGGACTATGCCTGCCACACCCCTGTAGGGCAGGCTTACTTCCGTATGCTCGTCACGCCAATCTCTTACCGGGATGCCCGGGTTGCCATCGCCCACATGGATATCACTGAACTACAGCTTTCAAGAGACAGAAGCTTCAGCCGCTTGCAGGAGGTCGGCCGGCGTTTGATCAATGCGCAGGAGGAGGAACGGCAGAGAATCTCACGAGAACTACATGACGATATGGGCAACAGGATCGCACTGCTGGCATTCTCTGTCCGCGACATTATGAAACAACGCTCGAAGAACTCGGGTTCAAGCATGCACCAGTTGAATCAAGTCATCAGTAATCTCACCGATCTTTCAAACGCGCTGCGCAACCTCTCGCATTGCCTTCATCCGCCGCTACTGCAGTATCTGGGAATCGGCGCTGCGCTGAAGATGCTCTGCGAGGAGTTTGGAAAAACGCGAGGTATCCGAGTCGATGTTGTGGTTCCGCCAGAGTTCAAACGTCTTCCCTACGATGTCGAACTTTGTATATTCCGGATTTCCCAGGAATGTTTACAGAACATAGCCAAACACTCCGGTGCGGACAGCGCCCGTGTTGTCCTCGAACGCACGCCCGGGCACGTCCAGTTAACAGTGTCCGACACCGGCAAAGGATTTATTCCATCGGATGCCATCCAGAAAGGCGGACTCGGTCTTGTCAGCATGAAAGAACGAGTGCAGTGCATTGGGGGACGCCTGGAAGTGAACAGCTCAGCCGGTGCTGGCACCAAAGTCCGTGCTGGGATCCCCCTCACGGAGGGTATACGCTCAGTCAGGGTCGGATGAGCCTGTTGCGGATCGCGTAGCGGACCAGCTCTGTGATCGACTTGAATCCGAGCTTCCGCATGATCGCGGCTCTGTGGGTTTCTACCGTTTTCACGCTTATTCGAAGATGAGAAGCGACATCCTTGTTCGCTTTTCCGTCCGCGAGCATCTGGACGATCTGGCGTTCGCGGCGGGTCAAACCGGAGGTTTCATCCGATTCCGCACTTGCCTGCAGCAAGTGATCCAGCAGCACACTTGAAGCCCTTGCGCTTAAGGCAGGCAAATGTTTTGCGAGCGCCTCTACTGCGTCGATCAACTCTTCCGCGCTGTCCGTTTTGAGAACGTGGCCTCGGGCGCCCGCTCTGAGAACTTCGGTAACGAGATATTCTTCGTCATGCATTGTGAAGATCAGGACTTCGGTGCCTGGCAGCGCCCGTTTGATCTCGTGTGTTGCCTCTACACCATTGACCTCAGGCATCTCCACATCGAGGATCACAATGTCAGGTTTCAGTTTCAAAGCAAGTTTGACGGCCTCGCGGCCGTTGCTGGCTTCGCCACATATCGACCATCCTGGATGTGCCGCCAGTAGCGTGCACACTCCTTTTCGAATCACCTCGTGGTCGTCCGCCACCAAAATCCTTATTCCGGTTCTCCCCCTCAGACCGCCTTAATACACCATTAGCGGCTACATAGGAACCCTATTGTTTAATACATGATTTACCTGACTCTTCTTAGTACATGATTTACCCGATTTACCTTGCAGGGCGTTTTGTTGGACCTTACGTGTGATAGTTCTGGCCGATCCGTGCTCTATATAAAAGGAGAAGGTATGAATCGGACAAGCGTTCTACTGGCAGACGATCACGTCATGTTGACGGACGCACTTGTCAACCTCGTCCGGCAAGAGTTTGAGGTTATAGGAGTCGCGCGCGATGGTCGCGCGATGGTTGAAATGGCAAGACAGAGCCGTCCCAACGTGATTGTCACCGATATCTCGATGCCCCACCTCAATGGCATCGACGCAGCGCGAATTCTTCGCAAAGAAGCGAGTTCCGCCAGACTTCTGTTTCTCAGCATGCATGCCGATCTTCCCCTCGTCGAAGAGGCCTTCCGGGCCGGCGCTTCGGGGTACGTCCTCAAACTGTGCAGCGCAGAAGAATTCATGAAAGCGATTCAATGCGTGGCTCGGGGCACTACGTACATCACACCGTTGCTCGCTGGAGACCTGATCTCGACTCTGCTGACGGCAGGACCACAAGAGACCTCTCGCGAAACGACACTCACCTTGCGCCAGCGTGAGGTGCTGCAGTTGCTTGCCGAGGGAAAGACGATGAAGGAAGTGGCAGCCGTGCTGGGGATCTCAACCCGGACCACCGAATCGCACAAATATGAAATCATGCGGCAACTGGGCGTCCGAACAAGTGCCGAGCTGATTCGGTATGCCGTTCGGATAAAGCTCGTTTAGTCCCGGTCACTCCAATGCCCGAAGGTTTATTCGAGGGCGGTCCCCCGCTTGCCCTCCTACGCCGCTTTGGCTTGATCAAACCCGGCGATCACCAGGTTGTTCTCCGGGCTTTCATCGTAGCGCTCATTGGATGGCCACCGCTGCTGGCGTTGACCGCAATTCGGGAAACGCTCACACACGATGGATCGTTCTGGTATTTCCTCCATGACTTTGGCGCCCACGCACGATTCCTCATAACCGCGCCGTTGCTTGTGATTGCTGAGGCCTGGTGCCTGCCGAGACTCTCCAGAATTCCATTGCAATTCCTCGAGTCCGGAATTGTC
>QHXD01000333.1:7550-10426 GCA_003223895.1 Acidobacteriota bacterium | reverse complement strand
TCGCAGCTCAGCATCTCTCGCCATTAAACTATCGGAGGTGAGCATCGCGAAAACGTAAACCGGGCTTTGATCAAACAGCTTCGGATCAAAGAGGGATACTCCTTCACGAACCCATTCGTCCGGAGGATCAGAAGCCGTTTTGTCGCCCAGCAGAGTGTGCATGGTGCGGCACATGTTCAACCGAGTCTGGCAGTCCACGCAAACGTTTAGATGTTCTTCCATCTTCGTCATATCCGGCTGCGAAATGCGCCTGTTGAGGTAATCCAGCCAGTGGAGGTCGCTATAATGTTCGTTGGGTTGCATTCGTTTTATAGCAAATAGTCTGTATCAGGCGTTGATTTCGTACAGAAATTTTCCGCCGGCGCGTTCCACATTCGTTTTCCCGATGAGGATGAATGGAGCCCAGTAAAAGGGATGTTCGAAGCGCTCTCTGGTCCGAAGGGCTGCGTTTCTCAGACTCCCCGCTATGTCGGAAGACGATTGGAGTAGCGCATAAAAATGATCCATCAGGCACGCGGTAGATCGGTCCTGAACATCCCATAAACTCCCCACCATAGAAGGCACGCTAAGTAGCAGAAACGCTCGAACAAGTCCAGTGGTCTCGTTGGCCGCACCCATCCAGGTTCTCGCCGTCGAACATGCACTCATCGTGACGAGCTGGGCTTTCAGGTCGAGATGGGAAAGGTCCGTGCCCATCATCGCATCGGAACCGAGCATCAACAAAGGTCCTGCCGGACTGTCAGCACGAAATACGGCGTGCGACGCAATGTGGACTATTGCCGCGGATTTCAGTTTTTCACTAACGCTCGTCATATCATCGGCGAATACAACCTCTGCATTCGGCAGATGCATCGACGCCGCCTCAATTTCACGAGCCGCCTCCGGAAGAGTTTCGTCATTTGAACCCACGATCAGGCACGCATTCACAGGCTCGGCCTTTTGAGCCGATGTCAGCGCATAAACCGCTGCGCTTGGTGCATAGGAAAACGTATAACGATCCAGAAGATAGCCCCATGGCGCGCGCAACGCCTGGAAAGGCAATGCGTGCAGACAACGGTGCGGAACTATAATGACGCACCGGCGTAAGAACGGTTCCACCGGCACGATCAGCCTCTCATAAAGCCGCGACAGGTGGTGGTTGAGAGCCGCTCGATGATGTTGACCTTCGGGTTTCGTGATTTGATATCGAATGAGATCCACTTCCGATCGAAGTTCTTCCTGAGAAATCTCCAGATGGATCCGTTGAACCGTGTTCTCGGTTACAACGAAAACGGAGCAACCATCGTCCGCTAATTGGAATTCGAGCAAAACTTCATCGGACTGCAGGCGGGGCAAAGAAAGCCGTTCCAGCGCCGGGATGTCCTGGTCAGAACTCCGATCGATGTTCGCCGTGGTCAATTCCTGCATCAACTCCGACTCTTTTCGCGACAGGCGCTCGAGCAATTCCGGTGAAGACCCTGCCGGTTCTCGAAGCAGGTGAATGTAGTCGGTTCGGAGTTCCTCGCGAAGTCGTCGCACTGCAGGTGTGGCCGCACCAGCGGCTTTGGTCTGATCACTCCTCCTTATCGCGTCGGAAAGTCCTCTTGCGCGGCCAAGCTCGGCAAATCCGAGCGCTTCCCAGTCGTTTCCGGCAAGGGCGACAAGCCGGTCATAAAGGTCCGTCTTATCTTCGAGGAAGTTGACAGTGATCATATCCACACGCAGGTTATTCCTCAGGAATTCAACCAGTTCCGCTGCACGCACATAAGCTGCGAGTGCCTCGGTCCGCCGGCCGCAGGCCTCATGAATGCGAGCGCGCATCAATTCGATGCGGTACCGCAGCCACACCGGAGGATTTTCAAGAACGCCAGCGCAGCGGTCCAGAAAACGGACGGCAGCTTCCTGCTCGCCCTGATCGAGCGAGACGCGAGACGCGAACAGATCGGCCATAGCAGCAAACGCTGGGTGCCCCTGTTCCTGAAACATCCTGGAGGCCTGGGCTGCGACCGCAAGGGCCTGCGTTGCCCATTCAAAAGAGGTAATAGCCGACACTCGCTCCATATCCGCTAGCTGCCCCCAAACCCGATTCCCCTCAGCCTCAAAAAGCCGCTTCGCCTCGGTGAAATTCAAAATCGCCTGGTCCTGGTGACCCGCCTTCAAGGAACATCGACCAAGCAGCAGCAAGGCTCGAGCCCTGTCGCCCGAGACATTCATTGAGTGAAACGTCTCTTCGGCATCTCGGGACAACCGTTCCGCCTGCTCCAGAAGATTAAGGTCAGCGAGAATTTCGGCCCGGTCGAGACGGCACTGAGCGACGAAAAAATCGTCTCCCTGTACCATGAACTCGGCTTCCGCCTGTTGCATTGTTTTCAATGCCGCCGTACAGTCGCCCAGCAGGTAGAGGAGATAGGCGCGGTTGAATTCGGCCTGGCTCGCTGCCAGCCGGAGGCCCTTCGATTCGCAAAACTGGCGAGCGCGGTGGAAGCCTTCCATTGCCTCGTCGAAACGATAGAGCAGCATCAGCGCGACAGACCTGTTGATCGCCACGACGGCGGCCGCTTCGACATCCTGCGACTCTTCGAGCTTGCCAATGGCTCGGTCATAACATGCGAACGCCTCCGCCATTCGGCCCAACTGGTGATAAAGATTGCCCACATTGACTTCAAGACGAGCGAGGCGGAGGTCCTCACCGAGTCCTTGAAAGACTGCTCGCGCGCGATCAGCACATTGAAATGCCTCCTGAAATTCTCCAAGCACGGCGAGAGCACCAACCAGGCTCGCCGCAGTCCGGGCCGCTTCCAGAGAATCCTGTGCCCGTTCGAATAGCTGCTGGGCCTGTCGATATCTCTCGACAGCCCCCGTCAGATCGCCGCGAACCTGGTACAGATTGCCGCGGG
>QHXD01000333.1:0-7539 GCA_003223895.1 Acidobacteriota bacterium | reverse complement strand
GACATATCGCTCGGCCGCTCGGCGGAAAGCAGTTCCATCCGGCACAACAACTGCTCTGCATCGTCTGTATTCGAGCGGGCCGCCAATACAACTCGTTCAGCCAGTTCGCGAATCAGGTCCGGGTCCGAGTCATTCATGATTAAGGCAGAACTCTTCCCAGCGAGGGGTGAGGAGAGGAAAAACCGGACCCAAGGTTACGGCATTTCAGCTGGCGAGTACAGGGCGTTTTAGTGTAGTCGCGGGCTTCAGCCCGCGTTTGCGCTGGCGTGCCAGAACGCGGGCTAAAGCCCGCGACTACACGCGGATCGGGCGAAGTGCTATACTCCGGCACAACAAGTCCGAGGAGGCCCATCGTGAAACATAGAATTCCGGTAGCCGCAAGCACGGTTTTGTCGCTGTTCGCGATCGCGTCTGTGTGGGCGCATCACTCGCCCTCGGCCATCTTCGATATGGCGAAGCGGATCTCGGTTACGGGCACGCTCACAAAGATCGATTGGGTCAATCCGCACATCGTGATGGAAATGGAAGCCAAAGGCGAAGCTGGAAAGACCGATCATTGGACCTTCGAAAGCAATCCTCCTTCGTGGTATCGCAGCGTCGGGCTGGCGCGGGCGGATTTCGCCAAGGCAGTCGGACAGACGGTTACTGTGGAAGGCGTGCGCGCCAAGGATGGTACGACATACGGATATATGCAAAAAATCAAGTTACCGGATGGCACATCGCTGGAGTTGGTTAACGGTGCGGATCCCAAGTAACGGAGGTGAGAACATGGCGAAACTACTCTTGAGCGTCTTCGTTTGCATGATCCTGTTTTCGACATCGGCGCTGGCGCAACAGACAGGCAGCGCGGCGGTGAAGCGCGCCCCCGCGACCCATCCTGACCTGAGCGGCCTCTGGACCTATGCGATCGATCGGGCACCGGCTGCGCTGAAAAAGGAAGTGAATGGGACGCTGACCATCCAGAAGATTGATCAGAGCGCGCGCCACGGCGACGCCACTTCCCTTCGGGGCGTATTGCCCTCGACACCGGCACCTTCCTACAAACCGGAGTTTCGGGCCAAAGTCAAAGACCTCTTCGACCACGAAAGCAAAACGGACCCCGTATTCTACTGCGGCAGGCCAGGAGTGCCACGCATCGGTTCTCCGCGCAAAATCGTGCAATTGCCCAGCGAAACGATCTTCTTCTATGAAGACATCTCCGGCGATCCCTATCGCATCATTCCGACCGACGGCCGTCCGCACAACCCCAGGGCCAACCCGTCGCATTACGGCGACTCGGTGGGCAGATGGGAGGGCGATGTGTTCGTCGTGGATGCCAGGAACTTCGTAGAGGATTCCTGGTTCGGCGAGGATGGCTACTTCCATAGTGCCGAGATGCGCGTCATCGAGCGGCTTTGGAAAGACGGCTCGAACCTCGTCTGGCAGGCGACGGTGGAAGATCCCGTCGTGTTGGCGGCTCCCTGGGTCATGCCGCCACGTCTCATCCGGCCATCGACGGATCCGTTGGAAGAATCACCCAAGTGCGTCGAAAGGGACGGGCCCAAGCTTCTGAACAACGACCATCATCTTCAACGATAGGACCTGACGCAGAACCTCATGGAACGTACGTAGCCGTGGGCTTTATGCCCGCGTTCAAATACCGCCAGAAGAATTCTTAATTGTGCTTGAACGCGGGCATAAAGCCCACGGCTGGTGAGCTTGTGTTTCCACACATCGCCACCGGAGGCGGCTACACGACCGAATTCCTGCTCTTGAATCGCGGAAGTGCATCTGCCGGCACAATATCCATATTCTCTCAGTCGGGAGACAAACTACCGCTGCCAATAAGCAAGTGAAGAAAGTAGCCGCCAATGACGCGAATTACGCGAATGGGCGCATGATAAGTCGTTGATGCGCCCATTCGCGTAATTCGCGTCATTGGCGGCTACTCTCTCTTCTCGTTGTACTAAGTGGAGCGTCCGGACTGCGGACCGTTGCCGCGCAGGTGTTGAACCGGGACAGCGTGTCCCCAGGCGATATCGTCGATCGAAACTCCGATTGCAGCCGCCAGCCGCCGGCGCTCGGAAGGACTCGGCGTGTAGTTGCCGCTTACAATGGCTTTAACCAGTTTCGGATCCAGGCCCGCGGCTGCGACGAGCTGATCAACGCTCATTCCGGCCTCTTCCATGTAGCTTGCCAGAGGTTTCATCTCAGCGCCATCATATCACGGACAAATGTCGATAAGCTTGACCGGCCCGCATGTTGGAAGGATGATTCTGTGCATGGAGGCAGCATGCATCGACTACTTTGCGTCCTGATCCTGTGTGTTGTCGAGGTACGCGCTCAGGAAGCTCTACCCAGGGATGTATATCCGGACTCCCGCAACCGGCTCCCAGCTGTCAGCGCCGCCAACTCGCCTGCGCCCCTGGGAGTGGCTGCGATACGGCTTCACGGATCAGGAGCGACTGTCCGGTGTGCTGCTACCGCCACGAGGTTGAGCGCCTTCAATCAGCAAATGCCTCCCGGCTGGAAGCAGTTCTTGCCGCTGCCATTCACTCCGCCTGATGAGTCTTCCCTTCATCCGAAGCCAGGCCCGGAATACGGCAGCAGCGCCCGGTCTCTACACACGCAATCTCGCTCCCGAAGGCACGGGCCCGGCGCATATCAGGCGTCACCAGGGAAGCCGCCAGTCCCTGGAAAGCAGCGTTGGACGCCGGTTGATGGGTTTGGCGATCCTCGTCACGGCGCGCGAGCACGATGCACAGTACGACTGGACGATGAACGAGGTCGCCGCACTGAAAGACGGACTCGAGCCCGCGATCATTGAGCAGGTGCGCCATCGCCAGACTCCAACGGGCATGGCTGACAAGGAAGCCGTCCTTATCGAATTCGGCCGCGAACTTTTCCGCAAGCACAACGTCAGCCCGCAAACCTACGCCCGCGCGTTGAAGATTTTCGGAGAGAGAGATCTTGTGGACATGGTCGATTTGATGGCGCAGCATGCCGGGGATAGCACTCTGTTGACCGCCTTCGATCAGCACCTGCCCGCCGGTCAGAGACCGTTGTTGCCGACTCCGTGAGGAAATTTCAATCTATGCGAAACAGATTCACATACATGCTGCTTGTGATTGCTACCGCTGCCGTAGTTGGCGGTGCATCGCTCGCTGTGATACCAGGTGCTGGTCAATCACAGGGGCGAACGACTGACGGAAAACCCGACTTCAGCGGGATTTGGCAGGCGAACACCACGGCGAATTGGGACCTTCAAACCCACGAAGCGCGTCCCATGGTCGCCCAGCCCGGAGTGTACCCGGACGTTCCGGTTCTGGCCGCACCCGTAGTCGCGATGAGATTCCTTACCAGCCGTGGGCGGCACAGCGGAAACGCGAAAACGCCGCCAACTGGCTGGACCGCGACCCGGAACTTAAATGCTACATGCCGGGCGTCCCGCGCGCGATGTATCTGCCGTACCCATTCCAGATTGTTCAAAGCACCAACAAGATCATGATGGTTTTCGAGTTTGCGAATGCTCAGCGGACAATCCATCTCGATAGCGTTGAGCCTTATCCCGGCGAGGCCTACATGGGACATTCGGTTGGGCACTGGGAGGGGGACACGCTGGTCGTCGATGTCTCCAGCTTTACGTCCTACACCTGGTTCGACAGGTCCGGCAACTCCCACAGTGATGAGTTGCACGTTGTGGAACGATACACACCCATCAGCCGTGACGCGATCCGTTACGAAGCCACGATCGAAGACTCGAAAGTATTTACCCGGCCATGGAAAATCAGCTTGCCACTCTATCGTCGTCTGGAGTCCAATGCCCGAATCATGGACTTCAAGTGCATCGAGATGGTTGAAGAAACACTGTATGGACATCTGCGCAAGCAGCCGCTTGTAAAGCACTGGGAAGGGAGAACAATGCTGGTGGACATCACTCGCAAGGTTCCCCCGGGTGAAGACGTGTACGAGCGGCTGTGGTCTGGCAATCCGCCCGAGGACAAGTAGGAAGGAGGACGAATTCAATGCGAGCAAAACTGGCCGTTATTGTTGCCGGCGTCGGTGCGCTTCTACTTCTGGCCGTGGTACCCGCGTGGTCGCACCACGCATTTGCGGCCGAATTTGACGCAAATCAGCCAGTCAAGTTTAGAGGCGTCGTCACTAGGATGGAGTGGACAAATCCTCACGTATGGATCCACGTTGATGTGAAACAGCCCGATGGCACTGTGGAGAAGTGGTCCGTTGAAGCAGGCACGCCGAATGTCTTGTTCCGGCGAGGTTTTACGAAAGACGCTCTCAAGGCGGGAACGGAAATCGTCGTCGATGGCTACAGGTCGAAGGATGGGACACGGCGGGCAAATGGCAGGGACCTTACACTACCTGATGGGCGCGTGCTCTTTCTGGGTGGGTCTTCGCCTGATGCCCCGAAATGAACAAGAACGCGGGCTGAAGCCCGCGACTACATTGGAACGCGCGTGGACCTGGAACGCGTCGACCTGAAATGTAGTCGCGGGCTTCAGCCCGCGTTCTTTACTGTTGTGGAGCCGCTCCTCCAGTAGCGTTGTCCTGGGTTGCCGGATCCGGACCGCGGCCCTCCGCAAAAGCTTTCTCTGCAGCGCGCGTGTTTGCAAGCATGCCGATCAGGCCGTAATTGCCCTCGTGGCATCCTCCTTCATAGACCTGATTCGCTTGATTGTTGTTTTTCGACAGCTCCTGGACGGCTGTCCATGGTCTGGTCCACGTCGTTGGATCCTCGATCGTCACCTGGAACGAAAGGGTGTTCTCATCGACACGCCTGTAGCGTTCGATGAGATGCAGGTTCTCGCGGGATCCCTGGAACTCCGTCTTTTGCGTGAAGTTGGTGATGTCCACGACCAGCGTATCCCCTTCCCACCGGCCAATCGCGTCGCCGAACCGCTGGCGGATATGGCTCGGCAGATGGGGACGGTTCCCAATCGGGATGAGCCGGCTGAACCCTTGCCCCTGGCCGATGTCGTAGTTGATCGCCACCGCACCGGGGGACTGCACAATCCGCGCCGCGCCACCGAAACTTCCCGATTGGAGTAACACCGGAAGGTTGTTTCCGAAACAGCGCTCTGGTCCGCTTCGATCCTCGGGGCCGTCGGAGCGATTGATGCGGTCGAGGTTGTAGTCCGGGGAGCGCTCCGCTCTCCTCGGTGAAATCGGACCAGGTCTTCCGCCGGAGGTGCCTTGCAGTAATGCCTGAAGATACTCCCGCTTTGTTGCGATTCTCTTCTGGCCCTCCGCACTCAAGGGTGGGATTCTTCCGTCAGGCGGATCCGTAATCAGCGACGTGCGCCTGCCCCTAAGCAGCGACGGGTCGCCGAACCAGTGCTCGTTATAGGCACGGGCAACGTCGCGCTCGGTTCCCGTCCCTTCACGGCTGTCACGGCCCGGACGCTTCGCCTGTTCGGCCAGTTGCCGCTCGGCGGCGGCGATTTCACCTTCGGTCAGAAACTCTCTCGTGCCGAACTCTCTGGGTCGTTCCAACGGCGTAACGAACCGGTTGCTCCATATACCCTGCAGGTCCGGATCACCCCAGGGCGTCCGGAGCGCCTGGCCTGCTGCCGAGGCCGGCGCCAGTAACAGGGCTACAAAGATCGCACTCAGTGCAATTCTCATATCAAACCTCTCGCGACGGCAATTTTAACACCTTGCACAGAGGGCAGGAACACAAAGACACAAAGGGCACAAAGACACAAAGAAGGCCGCCATCAAAAAGTTATTTAAGGCGGCCTTCTTTGTGTCTTTGTGCCCTTTGTGTCTTTGTGTTCCTGCCCTGTATGATGCTGGGAATAATCGAACCACAGGAGAACAACGCATGAAATCTACGAAGCAGCCCGTATTCGTTGTCTTCGTTCTGATCGCTCTTTGTCACCTTGCGATCCATCCGGCGATGTTTGCGCAAAGCGGGAACAATGAGCGCTGGGTCGGCACGTGGTCTACGTCTGAGGTAGGTCGTCCGCAGACTCCACCACCGCCAGCGCCGGCTCTTCCGCCCTTCCAGGCCAATCAATGTCCAGCGGCGCCCCCGGCGGCACCGACGTTCATGCACTTCAACAATCAAACACTGCGTCAAATTGTGCACACCAGCATCGGTGGTTCGAGAGTGCGGGTTGTACTCAGCAATGTGTACGGAACCGAGCCGCTCATGATTGGCGCGGCCCACGTCGCGCTTCGCGACAAGGACTCGTCGATCCAGGCAGGATCCGACCGGCCGCTAACGTTCAGCGGAAGGCCGGTCGTTTCGATTCCTGCGAACGCCGTGGTGTACAGCGATCCGGTGAATTTGACCGTACCGCAGATGGCCGACCTGGCCATCGACCTTTACCTGCCCGGCAACACTGACAGGCCCGGGCCCCTCACGATGCACACTGGTGCGTTCCAGACCAGCTACGTCTCGGAAACAGGTAATCATGCGGGCTCGGCCAGGCTGCCGGCGGTTGCTACGGCGCAGAATTGGTTCGTCATACATCGCGTCGAGGTGCCGGCGCCTGAATCAGTGGGCGGCCTCGTCACGTTCGGCGATTCAATTACTGACGGCACACGCTCGACGCCGGACAGGAACAATCGCTGGCCCGATCAGCTCGTGAGGCGAATGCTGTCGCAGGCGACACCCATCAGGATGGGCGTGATGAACGCTGCCATCGCCGGGAATCGCGTGCTGAACGAGGGCGCTTTTCAGGCGGGTATCAACGCGCTGGCCCGCTTCGAGCACAACGCGCTCTCGCAACCCGGTGTTACGCACATCATCTTGATGGAGGGCATCAACGACATTGGAAATGCGCGTACAAATCCGACGCCCACGGCCGAGGACGTGATCGCCGGCTACAAGCAGCTCATCGAGCGAGCCCACTCGAACGGGCTGAAGATCTACGGCGCGACGCTGACTCCGTTCTATGGCGCGGCATATTACACCGATGTCGGCGAGGCGAAGCGCCAGGCGGTGAACCAGTGGATCAGGAACAGCAAGGCCTTCGATGCCGTGATCGACTTCGACGCCGCCACGCGCGACCCGAACGATCCAAAGAAGTTCCTGGCGGCCTACGACTCCTGCGACCACCTGCATCCCAGCGATGCGGGATATAAAGCCATGGCCGACGCCGTTGATCTCGGGCTGTTCAAGGCTGCACCCGCTTCTGCGCGAAGGGCGGGCCAGTAATTACAGCGGTCTTGACGCGGCCTTTCTTGGGCCTGCATTCTTAGCCGCGGAGCGGCGGCAGAGTGTAGCCCCGGGCGCGAGCCCGGGGTTACAGTTGCCCCTGGATCTCAGCTCCGGAGGAGCGCAAGATTCAAATCGGCTCGATGAATCTTGCGCCCCTTTCGGGGCTGGGATTCCTACGCAATCCAGTCCACGGGCTTGCGCCCGTGTCTGCATTCTTACGCCGCTCCGCGGCTAGCTGGAGCGGCCAAGCTCCTTCCGTATTCGATCTTTTACGGGACCTTCCGGCGCTTCTTTGAGATACATCTCAAGCTGCCGGATGACAGCAGCCGAATTCCGGCGGCGCAGATAAATCTTGGCCAGAAGCAAGTGCAAAT
>QHXD01000332.1:12996-18427 GCA_003223895.1 Acidobacteriota bacterium | reverse complement strand
GTCTTTCCCGGTCTGAACGCCAACGATGTGACGTCGGCCCAGGACCTGCTGGCCACACTGGCCGGCACAGTGGCAAACGTCACGCAGGGATTTTTTATCAACAGTCCCAGCGCAACCGTATTTGACGATTACAAGAAGACAATAAGAAGGACGCGAGATACCCACCAGAATGACTGGTCCGGTTTCTTCAAAGACAACTGGAAGGTCACTCAGAACTTTACGCTGAATCTCGGCGTCCGGTACGACAGGTACGGCACACCTTACGAATCTCACGGATTGGCGGGACACGCAAAAGGCGGTCAGGCCGGCCTGTTCGGAATTTCGGGCACGAACTTCAATGCGCTCTGGAATCCGTTTGCGACCGGCGGTTCACTGACAACAATCGAGTTGATCGGTAAGAATTCACCGAACCCCGGCATCAAACCTTATAAGGAAGATAAGAACAATTTCGCGCCTTCGGTCGGATTCAGCTGGTCCTTGCCCCACCTCCACAACACTGTGCTTCGCGGCGGATACGGCATCAATGGCTTTGGCGGCTCTGCCCGGTACGGACAATCTGACAACGTTCAACCCCGCGACCTATACGGATCTGACTTCGGTCCGGCTCCCGCTCGCGCCCACCCTGGCTCCCCTAGCGACTGTTCCCGTGACAGACCGCACCGTAAGTTTTGCAGGGTTTAACGATAACCGGGTGATGCCGTACGTTCAGAACTTCAACCTGTCGATCCAGCGCGAACTGGCGAAAAACCTCACGGTCGACGTCAGCTATAGCGGGACCAAGGGAACGAAGCTCTGGTCACCGATCCAGCTCAACGAGGTGAACATCCTGGAGACCGGCATTCTTCAGGCGTTCAACACCACGCGCGCGGGCAGCAACGCCGACCTGTTTAACCGAATGCTGAATGGGTTCAACGTTCCCGGTGTCGGTACCGTCAACGGCACAACGCTCACCGGCTCGGAAGCCCTGCGGAGATTTACGACGACCAATGTGTTTCTCGCAAACGGCGACGTCGCCAATCTTGCAAACTTCATCAACACAACGACGGCTATTGGCGGCGGAACAAGAGGAGCCATGCTCACGAATGCCGGCCTGCCGCAGAACTACATTACGGTGAACCCGCAGTTCGGCAGCCTGGTTCTGCACGGCAACAACGATAATTCCACATATCATTCCTTTGTCACTCAGGTCCGAAAGCGGTTGTCTCATGGTGTCAGCGGAGAATTCGCCTATTCCTTGTCCAAGTCGCTGGGCACTACGGCAATTCCAGCCGGCGTCGGTACCGATACCACGTCAACAACACGGGACCCGCGCAACCGTGCTCTCCAGAAAGGCCTCGAAACCTTTGATCGGAGGCACACGTTCAACACGTTCGGGGCGTGGGACCTGCCGTTCGGCGCAAACCACCGCCTGTTGAGTCAGGCTCCTTCGATTGTGCAACGCCTCGTCGAAGGATGGCAGGTATCGGGAATTTTCAATTGGAGTACCGGTGGGCCACTCGGTTTCATGTCGAACATCCGCACCCTGTCCTGCGCCTCCGGATGCGCCAACAACCCCGCCTCAAACATAAACACGGCAGATCTGGTTGGGTCGCTGCCGAAGGACTATGCGAAAGCCACCGTTCGTGATGGATTCGTCGAGTTTTTCCCGGGCCTCAAGACACAACGCGCATCTCTGCCCAATTTTGGAGGCGACACAAATCTCCCGGGCCGCTTTACCAACCAGGTCGTGGTGGATGGTTCGGGAAACATTATTCTTCAAAATCCGCGGCCTGGTACGACCGGCAATACGTCTCAACGAGTCTTTGCGGGCCCAACGAACCTTCGGTTCGATGCGGCATTGGGCAAGCGGATTCGGATCGGCGAGTCGAAGAGTTTCACGATTCGCGCTGATGCGGTTAATGTTCTCAACCATCCGGTCTGGGCAGATCCAAATACCGATATCAATTCAAACATCTTTGGACGGATCACCTCCGCTACCGGATCGCGAACTGTAACGATCAACGCTCGGGTGGATTTCTGATCTAACATACTTGACTGATCGCATTCAGACAGAGGAGATTTTGAAATTGGACGAATCCTGCATCTCAAATCCGAAATCCGAAATATCCGATTGGACTGCCACGGCTTTGGGAGGATTGCCGGTCCAATTCGAGATTTCGGATTTCGGATTTGAGATGCAGGATTCGTCCAATTTCAAAATTGTGAAGTGCGGCAATCGAGGTGAATTATGCGTGGAATGAATCCTCTTCACGTCATCCTGATGTCATCCCTGCTTGCAGTCCTTACAGCGGGAAGCGTCCTCGCACAGACGGATTTTTCGGGCGAATGGACGGTGGTCCGTTCTCAGGACAATACGGAGAATCCGTGGGTGGGCGACTGGTTCGGCCTGCCGCTCAACGCGGCCGGCCTCGCCCGCGCCGAGAGCTGGGATGCTTCCATTCTGTCGCTTCCGGAATACCAGTGCCGTCCGCACGGCTGGGCGTACATCTACCGCGGACCCACGGCAATGCGAATTTCGAAGGAAGTGGATCCCTACTCGCGAGAGGTCATCGCGTATCATCCGGAGTGGCATCAATCAACAGATAGCCCGGTATTTTTGGATGCCCGCCAGCAGCCGGCTGACGAAGCGCCCCATGTATGGGGTGGTTTCTCGGCGGCGGCATGGGAGGGCGATATCCTCCGCATCGAGACCACGCATTTGAAGGAGGACTACATCCGGCGAAACGGCGCCATGGTCAGCGACGAGGCGACCGTCACTTCCTGGTGGATCCGGCGGGGCGACTATCTGACATGGATCAACATCGTGCACGACCCGAATTACCTTTCCGAACCGCTGATTCGCAGCTCCGAGTACCGGTTGAATGTCAATTCGCTCGTGCCTGCGCACCCCTGCACATCGGTATATGAAGGTCTGGAGAAGGGCCATGTGCCCCACTTTCTCCTCGACGAGAACCCGTTTCTAAAGGAGATTCGTGCCCGGTACGGCGTGCCGGCCGGCACACCGACCGGCGGCGCGGAAACAATGTACCCGGAGTTCCAACGCAAGCTTCGCGACAGCGAGTTCTCAAACGGTGACCGGCGCGCGCAGAGGACGGGACAATGAGAACCGTTCGGCCCATCCTGCTTGCTGCCGCGGCGATTGTGCTTTTCGCGGCATTTGGCGGGATGCATATCGGCGCGCAACAGCCTCGTCCTGGTGGCGACATTCGGATTCTGCCGTTGCGGGGCAATATCTTCATGCTCGTCGGAGGCGGCGCCAATATCGTCGCGTCGGTCGGAAGGGACGGCGTTCTTCTGATCGATACCGGCTCTGCCGAAATGAGTGATAAGGTGTTGGCCGCCGTTCGTGAACTGTCTCGTCAAGTGACCTCGTCACCGATGCCCCAACAATCCTGCGTCGGAATCGTGCACTGTGTATGGTGGGACGGTTCAAGGTTCCTGGGAACGACCGCCTCACCGCCCGCGCCACGCCCGATCGCCGGCATTATCAACACCAGCTTCGATCCGGACCACATGGGTGGAAACGCCGTCATTGTCAATGCGGGCAGCAGCTATGGCGCTCGAGTCGGACAGGGCGCCTGGGTGATCGCTCACGAGAATGCGCCGACGCATGTGTCCGGGTCTTCTCCCTTACCGGCGGCGGCTTTGCCGACAGAGACCTACCTTGGCACAGACAAGAAACTGAACTTCTTTAATGGCGAGGGCGTTGTCGTCTGGCATCGGCCGGCCGCACATACCGATGGAGATAGCGTGGTGCAGTTCCGCGGATCCGAAGTGCTGGCTGTCGGCGATATCCTCAACATGGCCAGTTATCCGGTGATCGACATCGACAAAGGCGGGAGCGTCCAGGGGATTGTGGACAGCTTGAACTGGATCCTCGACGTGGCGATCGTCGAGCACATGATGGAAGGCGGCACCCTGGTCGTTCCTGGACATGGGCGGGTCACCGATTCCGCCGACGTGGCGTATTACAGGGATATGATGACCATCGTTCGAGATCGCGTCCAGGAAATGATCAAGCGTGGCATGACGCTTCCGCAGATCAAAGCGGCCAAACTCACTCGAGACTATGACCCCCGCCTCGCCCGGAATCCCTCCTGGACACCCGATATGTTCATCGAAGCCGTATATCGCAGTCTCAATTCCAGGACTGCAAAAGAGTAGAGCCGTGCGCAGACTTCTCATTGCGGGAATCCTCGCTATCGTTCCTTTCCAACTCCACGCCCAGGGACGTGGACAAGCTCCGCTCACCGGCCGGACAGCCGCGCCGTTCGACATCACGGGATATTGGGTGGCTTTGGTCACCGATGACTGGCGATATCGCATGCTCACGCCCCCGAAGGGCAATGTCGATTATCTGCCAGTCAATGCCGAGGGACGGGGGGCGACCGAGGCGTGGGATCCTGCGAAGGACGAAGCGAGCGGGGAGCAGTGCAAGGTGTACGGCGCCGGCGGCGTGATGCGTCTTCCGGGCCGCCTGCACATCACCTGGGAAAGCGATAATACACTGCGAATCGATACCGATGCGGGGACGCAAACGCGCCGGTTCTTCTTCGGCGGTTCGCAGCCGCCGACTGGAGAGCCGACATGGCAGGGATACTCCGTTGCCCGCTGGGATGTTCCCGGCAGGGGCCGCGGAGCAGCGGCAACAGGCCGCGGTCAATTAACCGCCACTACAACCCGTTTGCGCCCTGGTTACCTCCGCAAAAACGGTGTTCCCTACAGCGGCAACGCGGTCTTGAACGAGTATTTCGTCCGCCTGGTCGACAACGGCGGCCAGGAATACCTCGCCGTGACGATATTCGTCGATGATCCTCAGTACCTGCAGCAGCCTTACATCAAGACTTATCAATACAAGAAACAGCGAGACGCTTCTGGCTGGAACCCGACTCCCTGCTCCGCGAGATAAGGCGCTCCTCAATTCGAAATACGAACCCTATATCTAAAGGATTGTCCCTCCTCAAGTAGTGTGGTATACCGCCCCATCAACGAACCCTAAATGAGTGGAGGAAAGTATGCGGCAGGTAAGAGGAGCGTTGTTTTTGATTTTCCTATTGTTGACGGGGTCGGCCCTTGGCCACGCCCAGGGTCTCGGCACCATTTCCGGTGTCGCCAAAGACGCATCGGGCGCCGTGCTACCCGGCGTTACCGTGGAGGCTGCAAGTCCCGCCCTGATCGAGAAATCGCGCATGGCGGTCACCAATGAGTCCGGACAGTACACCATTGTCAGTCTGCCGCCGGGCGTATATAGCGTGACATTTACGTTGCCCGGGTTCAGCACAACCAGGCGTGAAGGCATTGAAATGCTCGCGAACTTCACCGCACAGGTGAACGCAGACATGAAAGTGGGCGGAGTGACGGAAACGGTCGAGGTCACAGCCGAAACGCCCCTCGTCGACGTGCAAAGCTCGGCGGTGGCGCGTGCGGTCAC
>QHXD01000332.1:0-12970 GCA_003223895.1 Acidobacteriota bacterium | reverse complement strand
CGATCGGAGGCGGCGCCGCTGTCGTGGATGTTGGCGGCGCGTCGGGGTCGCCGGTGCAGTCGCAACTCAGTGCGCACGGTGGCGCCGCGGGAGACGAAGTTCAGATGATCGATGGACTGAAAGTCGGAAACATGATGAGCAACAGCGGCAGGACCAATCAAACATTGTCGCCGCTGCTGTTCGAAGAGATCGACGTTCAGATTTCCGGGCACGCTGGAGACGCGCCGAGCATCGGTGTGCAGAGTAATCTCATTCCGCGCACCGGCGGTAACAGCTTTCACGGCACGTTTCTGGTGAACGGTTCCTCGGGCCGCCTCCAGAGCGATAATCTGACCAGCAAGCTCAAGGCACTCGGGCTCACAGATACGACTCGTCTCAAAAACGTCTATGACGTGAACGGTGGCTTCGGCGGGCCCATCGCAAAAGATCGATTGTGGTTCTTTTCGACAGGCCGCTATCAGACCAATACCAGCTACATTGCGGGCCTGTATTTTCCGTCCGATCCCAAATCCTGGATCCGCGCGGATGACAAGAGCCGGCAGGCTTTTGACGATCAATTTCTCTGGGACTTCACCACGCGATTGACTGCCGCGATTACACCGAAGATGCGGTTGAACGGGTTCATCCAGATTCAGCACAAATGGTGGCCGCATTGGACGATTACGGCCGCGACTTCACCCGAATCCGTCGGGCGTGTGGATTGGCCGGGCCGTTTGTATCAAGTGTCCTGGACCTGGACGGCCACGGACCGTCTGCTCTTCGAAGCCGGTACCAATTATGGCGACAGCAGCGACACGATCCTGCCTCGCCCTGGCGAGATCAATGGCTTGGGAGCGCCCATCCGGATCGTGGAACAAGGCGGCACGTTCAACGGCGTTGCCATCGCTCCGATTACCTACGGGCCATTCGGCGCGAGCTTGTATGAGACACCCATGCATCAGTACGGCTCCCGCGCCGCGATGAGCTACGTGACGGGCAGCCACAACTTCAAGGTTGGAATGGACCTGCAGCGGGGGTTCCGCAGCCGCATCGGAGCAAATTTTTCCAACGATATCCAGTACCGCACGCAGAATTTCGTGCTCAATCAGGTCACCATTTATGCGCCCGCTGGAACCTACCGTACGGATTTGAACTACAACCTCGGCGTCTTCCTCCAGGATCGTTGGAGAATCGGGAGACTGGCGGTGAGCCCCGGCGTCAGGCTCGAATTCCAGAAGGAATCCAACAGTGCTTATGCAGCCGGCCCGACAAAGTACGCGCCGGCGCGAAGTCTGTCGTTCCCCGGCGCAGACGTCGTGCGCTGGAAAGAGGTCAATCCCCGCTTCGGTGTGTCGTACGACCTGTTTGGTAATGGCAAAACTGCCATCAAGGCGAGTGCTGCGCGCGGAGTGGCGCAGGAAGGAATCAATACCGCCGACAGCATTCATCCTGCCGTCGCCCTGGCGACAAATACCGCGAGAACCGTGAATGAGCTTACATATCCGGCCGGCGATCCTCGCCGTTTGAACAACGTGCCGGATTGCGATCTGTTCAATCCTTTAGCCAATGGAGAATGCGGGCCATGGCTGACCAGCGGCTTTGGCGGCACAATTCCCATCACCCTGCAGGACCCGCGGACGCTCAGCGGATGGGGTGTTCGGCCGTGGAACTGGGAGTTTTCTACGGGATTTCAGCACGAACTGACGCCGCGCATCTCGGCGGGTATGGCGTACTACCGGCGCATCAACGGCGGCTTCCTGGTGACAGACAATATCGCGAACACCGCCGATGACTTCAAACAGTTCACCGTGACCGTTCCAAGCGACAGCCGCCTGCCTGCTTCCGGCCAAAAGCTTACGGTTTTCGACATCAATCCCACACTGGCCAGCGGTCAACCTTTCAGTGCCACTACAAACGTGACGAAGTTCGCCTCCGATTATGGGCACCAGTATCGGCACTGGAATGGCGTCGACGTCTCGAGCAATTTCCGGCTTCAACGAATTACCGTTCAAGGCGGGGTGACATTCGGTAAGACAATGTCGGACAACTGTGAAGTCGCCAGGCGTTTGCCCGAAGTCCTCACCAGTGCAGCCCCAGCTCTCCTTAGCACTCCGCTGGAGTTCTGCCATAACGAGACGGGTTGGCAGCCTCAGTTCAAAATGATCGGCTCCTATGACCTGCCGTGGCAGGACCTGCGGTTCAGCAGTAACTTCCAGAGCCTGCCGGGTCCTGCTCTGCAGGCCGGTGTTATCTATTCCAGCGCCGACGTCACATCGTCCCTGGGCCGCGGAACCAGCGGAGGAGCCAGCAAAACGGTGAATGTATTCGACGCGAACACCCTCTTCGGAGATCGGCTTTACCAGCTCGATTTGCGCTTCAGCAAGATCTTCAGGCTGAATGAGGGAAACACGATCGACGCGAACTTCGATATTTACAACTCGCTGAACTCGGATGCCGTGCTCTCGGAAACGACTACCTACGCCGGCGTCAACGGCGGCGCGTGGAGAAGACCCACCGGTGTTATTCAGGGACGGATATTCAAGTTTGGTATGAGGTGGGATTTCTAGGCAGGGACGAACGCGGGCTAAAGCCCACGACTACATCTGAAACGTGCAACCACCAATGTAGTCGCGGGCTTTAGCCCGCGTTCACCCAATTTTCAGTTCGCGCAGCTCGTACCCACCATCTCCAGTGAAGTGAGATTCAGCTCGGCGTAATTAGTTTCTCTGTAGAGAAGCCCCCTCGCCTCCATCTTGTGACTCTTGTGGGACTCCGGCTTGAAGGCAGACCGCACACTCACGAGCTCGAACATTTGCGTTCCCAGCGGATTGGCAGCCGCAGCTCCTATCGCAGCCGGATTGGGGCTCTCCTCTCTGGTCGCGACAGGCTCGGTGGAATTCGTCAATGCCCATCGGTTGTTCGGACGCTCGGTCAGACAACCGACCACCTGAACCAAAGCGAAGTTTGCCGGCCCCGCGGATTCGGCGCCTTTCTTGACGATTTGAATACTCTCGAGGGTTTCCGCGTCCAGACTCAATTCCGTCGATCCCGCGGGAAAGCCGTTAACCTGCAGCAGGTACGCCACGATGTCCAGCTTGGTTGGCACAGGAACCTGCTCGGCATTGAGCGGTGGCATCGTCTCGCGAATCTTTGTCAGGAGCCGGTTCAAGCTTCCGTTCTCCCAATCGGCGATGAAGCGGTCACCCTTCAGCGCCGGTCCTCGGTCTCCAGCCAGCTCTGCGCCATGGCATCCATTGCATCCATTCTGCAGCAATGCCGCCTTTCCGCGATCCGCCTGGGCAGTGGTGAAGACGCCGTCCCAGATGCCCTTTTTCGCCACACGAATGTCTTCCAGGGAAGAAACATCCTTCGTGAGTTCTGCGGTGCCTGCCGGAAAGCCGTTTTGCTGGAGGATATAAGAAAGGATGTCGATCTTGACATCGTCGGTCACGGTACCGGGACCGCCTTCCGGCATCGTGTCGCGGACCTTGGTAAAGAGACCTGCGATGGTGTCCTTTTCCCAGTGCGAGAGGAATGTGTTGCCCTTGATGGCGGGTCCTCTATCGGATCCGATGAGCGCTACGTTGTGACACCTGGAACAGCTGAGATCGAAATTTGCTTTCCCGCGCGCGGCCTGTTCGGAGGTAAATACACCGTCCCAGATTTTCTTACCGGTTCCGTCTTGCGGAGTGGCTGTTGCAATCGCCGTTACGACCAGCGCTGCTGCGGCCACGTAAAAAGAAACTGATCCTGCGCGCATATTCCGCTCTACTTCTTTGCCATCATTTCTCGCAGCAGAGCGGCCGTACTCTCGTTGACCCGGCCCCCGCCGCCGCGTCCGCCGCCGGTTCCTCCACGGCCGCCACCGCCGGCGCCAAGAGCGATGTCCAGCGGGGTTCGGCCCTGTTTGTCCTTTTTGTCGAGCTTCGCGCCTTTGCCGGCCACGTACTGGATGATCGGGTTTGCGCCTCGCCCGGCGGCGTTATGCAGGATCGTTTGTCCATTCGTGTTGAAGGCGTTCACGTCCCCGCCATGCTCCACGAGCAGTTTGATCGAGTCCACCGAGCTGGCAATCATCGCGGTGGTCGTCCGGTCTTTCAACGTGATGGTTGGGTCGGCGCCGCCGTCGAGCAGGAGCTGCATGATTCGAAGATCATTCGTTTTGGCGGCCCGTGCCAGCGGTGTCGCGCCTTCGCCCAAAGAAGTGTCGCCGACGAGGTTGTTATGCCGGCCGATGATCGGCTTCTTGAGCGCGATGTTCGGGTTTGCTCCCCGCTCGAGGAGAACCTTCACCATACCGGTAGCGTCGAGTTCTTCCTGGTTTGGAAATTTGGGATTTGGCCTCGTCATCATCCCCGCCGGCGAGCGCATGTCGACGGCGGCATACAGCGCCGTCATACCGGTGCTGTCCTGAATATTGGGATCTGCGCCTTTCCTGAGCAGCAGGGCGGCGAGATCGTAATGAATGTTGATGATCGCAAACTGCAGCGCGGTCGTTCCGTCCCCATCGACGGCATTAAGGTCCGCTTTCAAATCGGCCAGCATCGCGGCTGCATCTTTGGCGTTCTGGCGCGCCGCGAACATCAGTGCCGTCCAACCACCACGCGGGAGCTGAAAGACGGCCATGCCGTTCGTCTCGTATCTGTACTCGGGAAAGTCCCACACCTTTGAATGGACGTTCATGCCGGCGCCCGCTTCGACCAGCGCCTTGATTGCGGCGGCATTGTTTTCGGAGGCGGCCCACATCAGAGCCGTCTGCTCCTGCCATTTTTCCCGGGCATTCACGTTTGCGCCATGGCGGGTCAGCACTTTCACTGCATCGGCATTGCCGGTGCGGGCCGCCGTCATCAGGACCGTTTCGCCCTCAGGCGTCGCCGTATTCGGATCCGCTCCGGCCTTTATCAGCGCTTCCATCAATCCCGCATTGCCATTCACGGCAGCCAGCGACAGCGGAGTCACGCCATAGCGGTTCGCGGCCTTCGCATTCGCTCCCGCACGAAGCAGCAACTGGACGGNNGTGAAGCGCTGTCATGCCGTCCGGTTCTGCGGCATTCACGTTTGAACGCTGCTTCAGCAGAGTCCGTACGGTCTGTCCGTCACCGGCTTTGACTGCCTCAATGAGGCTCACGTCAATGCCGGCGGCGCCTAAACGGACGGCGGACGCCAGCACGGCCACCAGCCAGGTGTATCTCAGATGCATCAATATGTATCTCCAGGTGTGAACGCGGGCTAAAGCCCGCGACTACATTTGGGATCAACGTTGGGCCTGAATGTAGTCGCGGGCTTTAGCCCGCGTTTAATGCTAAATCTCGACGGTTCCCGTGCTGATCCCGAACTTCTCCAGGTCGCAACCGAACTTGTTCCCCAGCGATACCATCAGGTTTGCGATGGGGGTCTCCTTTGCTGCCTGAATGTGACGATTGCCCTTCATCTGTCCGGCGAGTCCGCCTACCAGCAGGGTTGGAAGATTGAGACGAGAATGTGTGTCGCTCTCGCTCATGCCGCTGCCGTAGAGGATCAGCGAATGATCCAGTAGGGAACCGTCTCCATCGGGTGTTGACCGCAGCCTTTCGAGGAATCTGGCGAACAGGCTCGCGTGATACGTATTCAGCTTCACAAGTCCCGCAAGTTTGTCGGGGTTATTGCCGTGATGGGACATAGCGTGATGCGGTTCCATGACACCGATGTTCGGATAGACGCGCTGGCTGGCATCGCGTGATTTCATGTAAGTGAACACGCGAGTGATGTTCGCCTCCCAGGCCACGGCCAGCAGGTCGTACATCAATGCGGCATGCTCGTCGAACGACTCCGGAATGCCGATCGGCGCATCGGGTACGGTCGCCGTTGTGCCGGCCTGTTGCTCCGCTTTCTGGATGCGTTGTTCGATTTCGCGGACGTGGCCGAGATAATCGTCCAACCGCCCGCGGTCTTTGGTTCCCAGTTTCTTTTCGAGATCCGCCACGTCTTCCTGGACCGAATCGAGAATGCTCCGGTTTTCATGCATGCGCTGGAGGCGCTGCGCGCTGGTGCCCGGACGCCCAAACATGCGTTCGAAGAGCACACGCGGATTGATCTCCATAGGGAGCGGCGTCGTTGGCGACTTCCAGGAAATCGTGTTCATGTACGCGCAACTGTAGGCCGTGTCGCATCCGCCAATCCATCCTGTGAAATCCTCGGTGGCCACTTCGAGTGAGGGGAACGGCGTATCCTGGCCGATCTTGTTGGCGATCACCTGGTCGATCGTGATTCCTGCGCGGACGTTCTCGGCAACTGTCCGGAACGGAACTGATCCGCTCAACCAGGCGGCGACGCTCACGGCGTGCCCGTCCAGCGGGTTGCACAACTCGGACACCACCGTTATCGAATTGCGAAATGGCTCGAGAGGCTTGAGAATCGGCGTGAACTCGAAATCCGCGCCAATCCCGGAGGGTGTCCAATAACCAGGCCTCTCGCCGAGCGGCACGAAGACTACCCCGAAACGCTTGAGCGGAGTTGCAGCCGTCTGCGCGGTAGCCGTAAGAGCAGGCGTCATGGCTTCCAGAAACGGCAGCCCGATGGCGGCGCCCATACCGCGTAGAACGGTCCGACGGGACATGAACCTTTTCATAATGAACATAACGGGGTCTCCTAATGGTACTGTAGCGGCGCTCTATGACCGCCGGCTTTGTCGGCGGTCATAGACCGCCGCTACAGTTCCGGCTTGATCCTTTTCTGAAACGCAGTACTCCGCACAATACCCATAATAAGCGACGAAAACCGGTAGTTCTGCCTGGCCGATTCCCGGACGATCGAGCGCACGGCCGGCATGTCATAATGACCCAATCCCCGGCCGAGAGCAAAGATCAACAGCTTCTCGGTTACGGTTCCGACAAACAATTCAGGATCTCGCAGCAGTGCATTCCGCAGCGCTACCACGCCGTCCACGCGGGTGCCGTCGATGAGCCGGCCGGATGCGTCGATCGGAGTGCCCAGACTGGTGACCGAGCCGCCGTCGCGCGTGCGCCACGAGCCGATCGCGTCGAAGTTCTCCATCGATAGTCCGATCGGATCCATGAGCGCGTGACAGTTGGCGCAAACCGGATTCGCCTGGTGTTCCTCCATACGCTCGCGCATCGTCAGCACCTTGCCTTCGCGCTGAGGATTCTCATTCAGTGGCGGCACATTCCCCGGCGGCGGTGGAGGGGGCGTGCCGAGCAGATTTTCCAGAACCCATTTGCCACGGACGACAGGCGAAGTCCGGTCGGTGTGGGAGGTCACCATCAGGATGGCTCCCTTCCCCAGCAGACCTTTCCGCGTCTCATCGGCGAGTGTCACGCGCTGAAAACGGCTCCCATAAATGTTCGGCACGCCGTAATGCCTGGCGAGCCGCTCATTCACGAATGTGTAATCCGCGGTCATCAGATCGAGGACGTTCCGGTCCTCGCGTACGATGCTTTCGAAGAACAGCGATGTCTCGCGCTCGAAAGCCTGCCGCAGGTTGTCGTCGAAATCCGGGAACTCCTCGGAGAGCGGCTGCATGTTTTTCAAGTTCCGCAGATAGAGCCACTGCGCGGCGAAGTTCGTCGTGAGCGCCTCCGATTTCGGATCGGCCAGCATACGCCGCACCTGCTGTTCGAGCACCGCCGGCGTGTGCAGCAACCCCTTGCCGGCTGCTTGCAGGAGCTGATCGTCGGGGATGCTGCTCCAAAGAAAGAATGACAACCGCGACGCAAGCTCGAGGTCACTGATCCGATAGACCGTGCCTGGTGCAGTGTCCGGCGGCTCGGCTTCAACGTGAAACACGAACTTGGGGCTCGCCAGGATCCGCTGGAGCGCCATTTGAAGGCCTTTGTCGAAATTTCCGTTGCGCCGGCTCTCCTGGTAAAACCCAAACAGCCGCTGAAGGTCTCGATCGCTCACATCACCGCGGTAGGCTCGCCGCGCCAGAGTCGAGATGATCTTTCGTGCGCACGGGTCTTCGTCAGCGCGCCCGGTTGGGCGGCAGATAAGGATCTTGCGGCGGCTCGGTGTGTCTCCGGGTCCCATGGCCTTGAAGGGGCCCGTGACGGTGAACATTTCAAAATGGGGATGCCCGGACGTGTCTCGCGTGTCGGTCGAGCTCCGAATAAAGGGCTGCAACCGGGTTGGATTCGGGGCTGCGGTTCGCTCGAGGAATGCGGCCGTAATGACGTGCGGACCTGCCTTCAAAGGTATCCGGATGTGGCCGCGCTCATCGATCTCGTCGCCAAGTTTGGTCATATTGACGAGGTTTGCTTTGAAGTCGGCCTCTCCACCCATGCTGAAGAGATGTACCCGCTGTCCATCGACGGCGTATTCGATCTGGTGCTCGTACTCGAGACCGCGTGTCACTCCCAGGTTGGTGCGGAACATACGGACGGTGAAGACGTAATCCGCATCCAGCGGAGCCGTAAAATTCGCCAGGATTCCACCTACGGTGCCGATCGGCATGCCTTCAAGATGGATGTCCTGAGAGGCGTCCTGCCGAATACGATAGGTTTCGCTGCCTGGCGCAATGTCCATGTCCCCAACGGCAAGCGCACTGACTCTTCCCGCCGCGTCCATATAACGCTCGAGCAGGACGGGAGAAACCCCAAGGACATCTCCGATATTGTCAAAACCGTAGGCGGCATCGTCCGGAGGCAGCAGGACCGATGCATCGACTTCGAGCGCCAGCAAGTCGCGGATCGCGTTGCCGTATTCGGTGCGGTTCAAACGCCGAAGGAGCGGGCGGCCCGGATTCGAGTTTCGGGCGGCGTCACGATCGAGTTCAGTCGTGAGCCAGGCGACCAGGCCTCGACGAGTCGTGTCGTCGGGCTGTGGCACGCCCTTTGGGGGCATCATCCCGACCCTCACCTTGCGGACGACCTTTTCCCAGACGTCTGCATTCTCTTCAACATGGGCGAGGTTCAGCGTGTCGAGCGTCAGCCCAGCGGTTTTGGTGCGCTGGTTATGGCACGTGACGCAGTACTGATTGAGGACCGCGCGGTAATCTCCCGCCTGCGGCGCGACCGCAGCTGTAGCACTGGCGGAAATTGTCAGAACGAACAACGTAGCGAAAAGTCGCATTACCATTGGCCTGTAAACTACGTTAAATAATACACTTTTGTCCACGCCTGAATCCAACTGTGGCGACGCTCTATGAGCGCGGGTTTTCGGAGGTCCAAACACGCTGCAATCCACAATGAACGCATGAACCATCCCCCATTTATTCAAAGCGATGTACCTTTTTTCGGCGTAGCCTACCACCTTAATTAGATATGTTCAACGTATTGGATATAGTGTTCGTATTCTTAATTTTGGCGTGTACCAGTCCTCAACCGGGCCGCGCGCTTCGACTTCTTGGCGGGCTGTTTTTTGCGGCGGCAAGACGCTAAGCTGGTTCTTGTGTACGCAGATACACGAACATACGCGGCGAGCGGCCGTTCAATTTTCAGGTTTCAGCCGAACTCAAACTGTAACGTTCATGGCGACACATCAAACGAACCTGGAGACAAGTGGATCCGTTCCCGCAGAACTCGAGGTTGCTGCCAACATCACGCTGAAGGTCAAAGTATGGTGTCCTGAAGGCTGTGACCTGTGCGGCATTCCGGTCAGAGTCCTTGACGGAAACGAGGTCGTCATCACCGCTCTACTGACTACGTACGATCAAAAGACCAACGAGACAGAAGATTTCGCCCTTAAAGCGCCTGGAACGGTTGGCGAGCATGCCTGGAGCATGAGGCCGGAGTCCGCATCGGTGAGAGCACACTCGGTGAAACGCCCTGGCCAGGGACCAGCGCGTTGTATGTAGCCGACGTGCAACTGGCCGCGCCTGCTACGGAAGGGATGTCCTCGTGGTCCGCCAGATATGTCGCTAAAAATCCGGGGTTACCGCACGCAGAAGAGTCCGCCTCCTTCAGCTTCCGGACTGCCAGGCCGGCTGAATACCCACGCCCCTCTCGAGAACGTCGATGTGAGATTGGGCGTGTATGGAGCATCGACAGACGCACAAGGGCTGGCAAGCCTGGAACTCCCCGGAGGCATATACGAGCTCGATGCCTGGAAGGCCGGTTACGAGACACTCCCCAGGACCGTCGAAGTAGCCACGGATCTGATGGTCCAGGTTGAGGCCGTTTTCTCCCCTGAAAAGGATCCGGATGAGTCGCAGGTGTGGATGTGAATACTCGAAATGGCGGAATCCCCAGCTGATACTCGCTGGAAAGTCGACGAAGGACTCTAGAATTGCATCAATTGTGGACCCGGAGGTAGACTCCCTGAACCTTTGCGCGCTCAACCTATGACTTACCTCAAGCTAACTTTTTCAGTGGCCTCCGGGTGGCTGGAACGTCCACTTCTGTGTGCGTTTCTTGCCGCGTTATTCGCCGCGTCCTGCCAGGCGCCCGTTAACATCAGTGATGTCGAACAGGCCGAGAGGTTCGTCAAGGCTCTCAACAGCCGGGATGTGGATTCCATGCTCGCTCTCGCGGAGGTCCCTTTCGCCGACCGCAGGCAAGAGTGGCAGAGGGAGGCAGATGGGTTTTCGCTCGGCCGCGCTACGGATCACATCGTCAAAGATACGTCGGCCTTGCGTTCCCTTTTTGCGGAACTCGCGGGATCCGTGCAAATCGAGCGGAATACGCCAGCCGAGAAACCTCCAGCAAGAGAAGAGCTTCTGCACCAGTTTCTGGCTGGGGCAAGCCCGCAGTGGGCCGCCGCGAACATATTCGTATTCCGGCGGGGTTTCGGCGACGTTGAACACATTGCGTTGCTTGGCGTCTCGCCGAATTCGAAGAAAGTCACCGCGATATATCTCAACTGAAAACGGCGGTAACCGGGGCCACGACGCTTAGGAAGTGGAGAATACATGGCTGATCAGGCTGTTCAGGTAGCGTTCGATCCAACAGGCAAGACGTTCAATCAGCGGCTGGATGCGTGTTTGAGCGACGCCGCAAAAAAATACAGCATTACAATCAGGAAAGACACAGGCCGTACTGCGGAATGGCAGCAAAAGCTGCACATTGCTCACATGTTTCTCTATAACAAGTACGCGACCACCACTCCCGCGAATACCGAACCCGGTAAGCGCACGATTGAATGGAGTCATCTCTCCGATCCCAAGACGCTCTGGAACACAGTAAACTTCACTGAGATCTTACGCACGAAGACTGGTGCGGCGCCAGGAAAGGTCGGTAACGCCTGGGCAAAAGGCTCGGAGCCTGATAGGGCAAAGACCGAGGCTCGTGCGGCCCAGTTGCTTCAATCCGAAGGGATTGGAAACAACGGCCAGGCCATGGTGTCTTCCGGACTGAAACCCTGTGGCGAACCGTGCAGTTGCGGAGCCGGACGTTCCAAGCACCTGGACGGCCTGGCGGCAGACCTCAACAGCAACGATCTGACGCAACTCGAGACAAAGCTCAAACAGGCGAAAGCGGGTACGGTCGACGATTACCTGAAAAAGTTCGGACTGCACCGTCCGCTGCTCAATCATCCCTCAAGTCCCGAAAAGTGGCATGTCGAAGCCCTTCCATAATGTGATGTCCCCGATCTCAAAGCGGGTTTCGAGAGCGGCGCAAGTAGATCCCGTAATTGCTCTGCGAGAGGAGTGACGGTCTGGCTCTCAGCGAGGCCGTACCCAGACCAAGGAGGCATGAGTGCCTCACGTTGCACGTCTGAGTTCGGCCAGAATCGATTGCCGCACCTCTTCGAAATTATCGCGCCTTAACACAAACACTTTGCCTTTATTGCCGTATCGAGACACGAGGTTCCTGTGAACAACAGCGATGACCGGTTTGTCGAGCGTGAACACGTGCTCAATGAATTTCTCAAAGCTGCTCGAGAAGAGCTCCATCTTCCCGATCTCGTCCACGAAGATGAAATGCGCTGCATCTATCGATGCTTCGATCCTGCGCACCATCTCGTCAATGCCCTCCACATTCACATGATACTTCGCGACTGTGGGCCCCTTGCCTGACGTCGATGCAAGGACTTCCTCCGCACCAGTCGCGAGATCGATCATCTTGAATCCCACGCGATTGCGCCCACGACGAACCTCGGGCGTGCTCAATCCGGCAATCCGCCGAGCCTGAACATCCTCAATGAGCCTGGCCATGAGCGTCGACTTACCAGATCCCGGACTGCCAGTGATCAAAATTCTTGGCGCCGTTTGTTTTGCCACATCATGATGTCCTTTGGCTGTCGTGGTATCGCCGATGGTTCGTTCAAGCGTAGGAGAGCAAGGGCGGCGGGAGCGGACATACTCGTATCCCTTATCTAAACTTCAATGCCGCTGGACCGGTAGCCGAGCTGGAGGCACGGCCAATCGATGTGTTGCTGCCGCACAGCAAGTGCAACCCTTTCAACCACAGATCGGGAAGCCTCCGCCTTTACCATCGCTCACCACCGGCGCATGAAGCGTCGCCATTCCGGAGCCATGAAGTATTACGCAAGCCTGTTTCATGGCTCTTTTCTTATCTCGAACGAACCTTGAACAGGGAACGTCCACACTCGAATAACCAACGTTGCCGCAACAGCGACGAAAGGCGACCGCTCTTCGGCGAAGCTTCTCCAACAAATTGACGACGGAGATACTCGTTTGGTCAACCCTCTCCAATTGGTAACAAACGGCGATAGTCCAGTAATGACCTTAGACCGACGGAGGGCCAACGTCGGCACTCGGGTAACGACGCTCCACCGGTCGTGCGACGCCTGAGAATACTTTGCGGCGGCCGGCGGAGCCTGCCGGGCCGGGCGAGACCGGCGGGGAGACGGGCTCGAAGGTTGGCTGGAGGCCGCCGGCATTGTGACGGCCGCTCGCCAGACTTGAAGCTCCGGTCACGAATATCCAACAACGACGCGAGACCATTGCTTAGAGGCCAGAGAATTTCTGACGGAGACGGCTCAGGCTCGAACGGAGGCGGTTCAATATTAGAGCGGCGCCGTAATAGCCTGGGGCCGATCAAGATTAATTATCCGCAGCCGCTTGCAGTCGAAGCGAGACGGTTGGATCTCGACT
>QHXD01000331.1 GCA_003223895.1 Acidobacteriota bacterium | reverse complement strand
AGCTTTACTCCGTCCATGTCTGCAAGAACCAGATCCGTAAGTAAGAGGTCGATCGGACCGCTGGCGGTCTGATAGATTTGCAGCGCTTCGGCTCCGGTCTTCGCCTCGAGCACCTGATAACCCTCGGTCTCGAGCACTTGTGCTGTGACCGTTCGTACCTGATCGTCATCCTCCACGAGCAGCACGGTTTGATGGGACGGCGGCCGGTCCGGTTCGAGCTTTGGAGTTTCGATTCTTGCCACGGTAGCGTTTGTGCGGGGAAAAAGAATCCGGAACGTTGTACCGGAGCCAACCTCTGTTTCGACGGAGATCTCGCCGCCACTTTGCGTGACAATCCCATTAACGGTGGACAGACCGAGCCCCGTACCTTCCGCTTTGGTGGTGAAGGACGGCTCGAAAATGTGCTCCAGTGTTTCCGCGTCGATGCCGGTTCCGGTGTCCCGGACCATCAGGGATGCGTAAGGACCGGCGCGAGACGTTTCGATGGTGAGTTTTCCTCCGGAAAACATCGCGTCGCGGGCATTGATCGCCAGGTTAAGAATGACTTGCTCGATTTGACTGAGATCGGCCTTGATGTGTCCCGTTTCCGGGCTCAACCGCGTGACAAGCTCAATGTGCTCGCCAAGCAGGCGCGTCAATAGTCCTGTCATGTCTTCGACGACTGTATTCAGATCCAGGATGGAAGGGACCAGAAACTGGCGGCGGCTGAGAGCGAGCAACTGACGCGTGAGCAGAGCGGCTCTGTCGGTGGCGCGCTTTATTCCGTCGACATGCTTTCTTGCCGGATCTTCTACGCGGACAGACTTGGAGAGGAGGCCGTTGTAACCGAGAATCACCGTCAGCATATTGTTGAAATCGTGAGCGACACCGCCGGCAAGGCGGCCGATTGCCTCCAACTTTTGCGCCTGGTTCAGCCTTGCTTCCAGAGCCATACGCTCCGTGATGTCATGAATTGTTCCCTCGATGGCGACAACCTGCCCCGAATCATCGTAGACTGCGACGTTCCGCTGCTCCGTCCAGATCACCCGTCCCTCTTTCCGTATGATTCGCAACACGACGGGTTCGCTTAAAGGTGCCATGAGCACGGACGTGGTCAGGAGGTGCTGGTCCTGGGGATGGACAATGTTCCATGGAAGCTGTGGATCCGCGTAGTACTCTTCCGGCGTGTAACCCGTAATGTCTGCGACGGCCGGGCTTATGTACTCGCACTTGAGCGGTTCGTTGCGATACCTGAAGATTGCATCTTTTGCACCGTTGGCCAGTAGACGCAGCGTTTCGCCTTGCTGCCGGATTTGGGATTCCATGTGCTTCTGCGCCGAGATGTCGATCAGCAGGCCCCGGAGGCGCACCGGACGGCCTTCCTCTAAGTCGGCGAAAACGTTGTCTCGAAACCAGACGGTGCGGCCGTCCGCGCCGATCATCCGGTAATCGAATTCATGGTGCGCGTCTTCAAAGGTTGCTTTTCGGCGCGCGTCAACAATCCAATTGCGATCCTCCGGGTGAATGTGTCTTATCCAGAATCCTTCCGAAAGCCACTCTTCCAGTGAATACCCCAGGATGAGCGCCGCATAGTCGCTGACGAATGTGAAACGGAAGGTGCCGGGGTCCGCCTCCCACACAATCCCCTGAATAGACTGGACGAGAAACTCGTAGTCCGCACGGTAGTCGGGAAAACTCATTGAAGATTCTTCGCGAAACGGCGGAACTCTCCAGCCCTCTTACTCGGTCCCATCGAGTTGAGCAAAGCCTTTTCTTCCGCCGTTAGTTTCTCGCGCAACAGGCGTTCGAAAAGCCCCAAAGCAAACGTGCAGCGTGGGCACGAAGTTACGTGTCTTTGAACGGCATCGACAATGTGCCGGGTCCGGCCGCCGTTTTGCGAAGAAATCAACTCCGCAAAAGCCGGACAAACCGTGCCCTTTTTCTCGCCCCCGCCTCTCACTGGACCTTCCGCTTCTACACTAATGACGCGAAAACAGGTTCAGACCACCCACGGCCAACGGATTTTTTAAAGGAAAGGCGGGTTATTGTTGTGTTCTACGCAGCAGCCGGTTTTTCATGCGGTTGAGAACTTTTTCAAGACCGGATATCGTGAGCTTGAAGCTGGGTATGGAAGAGATTTCCCGGGCAGTGAGGCCTTCGACAAAATGAAGCCGGAAAATGAGCAAATCGCGTTCGGGATTCTTGCTTTCCTCGTCTCCTTTCAGGGCTTTCTCGACATCGATCAAATCGATCAGCGCGGACACTGTTGAATCCGGACGGCCGTGGGGAAGTGAGGCTTCCGGGACGTCTGCGAACGATATAAGCTGCGTCCGCCTGCGGCCGGCCCTTTGAGAACGGCCGTGATCGGCAACCGTGGAAACGGCAATGCTGGCGAGGAACGCACTTACCGAGACGTCCGTCAAACCCCGGAACGACCGGATGGCGCGGCCATTGTTCTTAACAAGCTTTGCAAAAACTTCCTGAACCCAGTCGTCCCCAAGTTGCAGGAAATCGTGGGGCCGCCCGCCCGACATTCGAAAAGCGCGCCAAAGGTAGGTGAGAATTTTGCGCCTGTAACGTAGATAGAACTCTTCCCAGACTGTTGCGTCGTCGAGGTTTCGCGCACACTCAGCCAGGAGTTCGCGGGCGCTAAGGTCTGCTCGCTTGTTTGTTTCGAACGAATCCTGCGTCTTCAAACGTTTATCTACCTGAAGCCTGTAGTTTGGATTTAACCTCTTTAGCCCAGCCGGAATCCTGATCCGCCTGAAGATACAATCTGAGCCGTTGTTCCGCCTCCGGAAATTGGCCCAGTCGTTCGTACACTAATGCCACGTTGAACAGCGCAGGAGCATACTTCGGATTCACGCGCAAAGCTTCTTCAAATTCGGCCATCGCTCTAAGAAGGGAGCCTTCTTTGCCGCTCTCCATGTAGGCAACACCCAGATCGTTGCGCACCTGCGGAGATGCAGGCTGCTCCTTCTTAGCAGTTTCGAGATAGCTGATGGCTTGAGCAAAGTTATTACTCATGAGGTAGAAGCGGCCGATATCGGCGCTACTCGCGCGTAAGCGTGTCAATTCGCTTTTTCCGGAACGATCTTCCTCAACTCGGGACTGGTTGCGTGTTCGGATAAATTCCGAATAAGGCTGGTCGGCAATCCTCGCCTCGAACGTCCGCTCGATCGATGCCAATCGAGGCGGGCTGGAGCCGACACTCAACCAAAGTGCCAGGGCCAGGCTGACGCACACCATCAGGCCGGCTGCGATACTTGCCAGGCGCCAGCGGGGCGAAAACCAGGACTGCAGCTTTTCGGAGACCGTCATGGGCTCGTCGAATGCCGGAAACCGCCTGGGTCCGAACGCTTCGACACAGTCGATGACGGCTGCCTCATCCGGCGCCAGATCGTCATCCATAACCCGGATCAGGAACGACAGTTGTTGCCGACAGCTGTCGCATCTCGCCAGATGTCGTTCACAGTCAGCTTCGTCCTTCAGGGACAACACGCCGCTCAGGTAATCGCCCAGACTCTCATTGTTGTAGTGTGACAACGCCAGGCCCCCCAATAGTCCGTCGCCAGATCAACTATACGCCACGCTTTCGAACTTTCAAAAAACCGCGTGGGTGGTGAGCACAGTTCTTTGCGTCTTCTACAGGGACAACAAAAATAAAAGCCGGCCGGCTGATTCAACAAGAGGAGACAAAAAATGAAAGTTCAGAATCTGTTGGCAGCCGTGTGCCTGTTTGCAGTCTCGCAGATGCCGGTTTTTGCGGGGCAACAAGACGTCTCGCAAGCCCCGGTCGTGTACGTCCGAGGTCTGGCGATGCTTCAACTGGAAGATCGGGATAACCTGCACATCGCTTTGCCCGATGCTGCGGGTCACGATGCGACGATCACCTTCGTGATGAATGATGGCAAGAAAACTGTGGTTCCTTTCAAGGGTCATGGTGCAATCCGGGTGTCCGATCCTGGAAACTCGCGCCCCGTCGTCAATGTCCCGGAGGTCGTGCGCATGAAGGAGCTTTATAGCTCTGCGCTAAAGCCTTCACTGGATCGGGCGCCCAGGACGGTTTCAATACCGTGGTCGGGCATTCGCCGCGTCGAGACCGAAAAAGTCACCGATGCGCGATATACGTTTATCCGGAAGGATACGGGGGAGGAACTGGAAACCTTCCGTCCAAGGAAGATCGCGGAGTCGATCCGAATTGAACTGGCGTCCGCAGGAGCGTTAGACTTTGGTGCATCCAAGGCAAGCTTCGGTTTATAAGGGGTGAAGGCGATCTGGATCGAATACCTGCCGCACGACATGACCAGCGGTAACCCGTTCGTAGAGCACTTTCACCATTATGTGCACTACGTACAGCGGCCTTCCGGTTACGAGTTTGATGTCGAACCCAGGAAAATGACGGGGGCGGGGGCGCGCGTTTCGCCTCGGATTGGCAATTCTTTTTGGGTCGGTGAACTCGCGCTATGCTACCTCGTAGCCGTTGACTGACCTTCTGCAAGGAGACTTGATGCCGGCTTCCGGGTTTCTGGGTTCGGCACGCCTCGCCGGGAACTGCATGTTGATTTTGCTCTGCGGACTCCTGGGGATGCGCGATGCGAGCGACGTTGCACAAACTCAAACCCGGCGTTTGCTTCTCGAGTTCGTTGCGGCTCAGCATTCCGCCGGAAGCCGGCTCGCAGGAATGCCCTACGCGGGTGCTGCGGCCGTGGACTCCAGCCACGCCGCACGGCTGGATCCGTTACCGTTGGCGACGAATGGAACATCGCTCTCTCAACGACGACTCCTCAGTCTGCTGTACATATTCGATGGGCAATGGCAAAACGCGGAACAAGTATTAGGTAAATTGGCTCTCGAACTGCCCAAGGATGCTGCGATTCAAAATGATCTCGGTGTGGTGCAAATGGCTCTGGCTGCTGCGGATCCGACAGCCTGGTTCAAAGCCATTCAGCACTTCAAACTCGCTTCG
>QHXD01000330.1:8442-10483 GCA_003223895.1 Acidobacteriota bacterium | reverse complement strand
GGGTGCGAGCCTGTGCGACGTCCACTTCCGACACAACGCCCTGGTTGTACCGATTGTTCGTGATTTCCAAAGCCTGCTCGAAACCAGCAACAGTAGCGTCAAACAAACGTTTCTGCTCGTCCAGACCGCGTAGCTCGAAATAGTCGACTGCCAGCTCGGCATGCGAGCTGAGCCGAACAGTTTCCAGGTCGGCCGCGGTCGCCTGCGCGGTTGTTCTACTCGCTTCTACCGCCCCGCGAATTTTTCCCCACACGTCGGCTTCGTAAGAGAGGTCGATCGGCAGCTGGTAGAAGGTCCCTCCTCCGGCGAGCCCTCCAGAACCGAAAAAGGACCGATTCGGACTTCGCGACCTGGTGACGCTGCCGCCCGCCGTGACTGTCGGAAAGAGTCCTGAACGCGAGATGCGGACCGCGGACCGTGCGGCCCGGAACTGTGCTTCGGCTGCGGCAATATTCTGGTTTGAAACGTTGACTTCAGCCTCGAGCACGTTCAATGCGGAATCGCTGAACAATTCCCACCAGTTTCCGCGCAATAGATCGTCCTGTGGTGTTGCTTCCTTCCATTGATCGGGTAGCGGTTCTTTGTAATTTGCGGGGACGGGAGCCGCCGGCACTTTATACTTCGGACCAACCGAACAAGCGGGTAAGAGAGCCAGCAAACACAAAGTAAGTATTCGCATACCCTTCCTCATGCCCGAAATTCGCCGGGTGCCAGCGCATGGGCGCGCCGTCGCAGCCGGATAGCGAGACGGTCCATATAGAGGTAGATGACCGGGGTCGTATACAGGGTGATGAGCTGGCTGAGAATCAAGCCGCCGATGATCGCGATTCCGAGCGGTCGGCGCAGCTCCGAGCCGCTGCCCTTGCCGAGTGCCAGCGGCAGTGCGCCAAGCAGAGCCGCCATAGTCGTCATCAGAATCGGCCGAAACCGAAGCAGACATGCCTGAAAGATTGCATCGACGGGTCTCTTGCCCTCGTTGCGTTCGGCGTCCAGTGCAAAGTCGATCATCAGGATCGCATTCTTCTTCACGATACCGATCAGCAGGATGATTCCAATCAGTCCCATGATGCTCAGATCGATACGGAAAATCAGCAGCGCAAGCAGCGCGCCAACGCCCGCCGAGGGGAGCGTGGACAGGATCGTGATCGGGTGAATCAAGCTCTCATAAAGTATGCCCAGCACGATGTAGACGGCGAGCAAAGCGGCTGCAATCAGAAGCGGCTCGTTTGCCACGGACTCCTGGAAAGCCTGCGCAGTTCCGGTAAAGCTGCCGTGCACGGCGGCCGGAAGACCGATCTCTCGCTCCGCCTCTTCAACCTGCGCAACTGCCTCTCCGAGCGAGAATCCAGGCACCAGATTGAAAGAGATCGTCGTTGATGGAAATTGCCCCTGGTGAGAGACGGATAGTGGAGTGGCGGAACGTTCGTAGTTCGCGAACGCGCTGAGCGGCGCTTCGCGTCCATTGCTCGTTTTGACATATATGTGCTTCAGACTCTCAGGGTCCTGCTGAAACATCGGGTCCACTTCCATAACCACGTGATACTGATTCAGGCGGGAGTACATGGTCGATACCTGGCGTTGTCCGAAAGCGTCGTAGAGGGTGTTATCGATCTGTTGAGCCGTGATTCCCAGACGGCCCGCAGTGGCTCGATCAATCTGCAAAGAAGCTTCCAGGCCGTGATTCTGCTGATCGCTGTTGACGTCCGCCAGTGCGGACAGCGTTCGGAACTTGCGAACCAGTCGTGGTGTCCAGTCGATCAAATTTCGCAAGTCGTCGCTCTGAATCGTGTATTGAAACTGCGCGTTGGTCGCGCGGCCTCCGACGCGTACATCCTGGACGGCTTGTAAAAACAACGTCGCGCCCGGAATACGGGAAAGCTTGCCGCGCAGCCTTGCGATGATCTGGTCCGCGCTCAGCTTGCGTTCCTCGAGCGGTTTCAACGACACGAACATGCGGCCGGTATTGGCAGTTCCACCTCCGGTAAAGGCAATGACATTCTCAACTGCCGGATCCTGGCTGACCATGTCGGAAAATTGAATG
>QHXD01000330.1:5573-8412 GCA_003223895.1 Acidobacteriota bacterium | reverse complement strand
CTGGAAGGAAGTGCTCTGATCCGCTTGAATGACCCCGATGAGCCGGCCCGTGTCCTGTTGGGGGAAGAAACCCTTCGGGACAACCATGTAGAGATAAACGGTGAACGCGATTGTTGCGAGCGCGACAAATAACATCAGCGGCTGATGTTTCAACACCCATGAGAGCGTTGTTTCGTACCGATATAAAATCCACCTGAATGCCCGCTCACTCGCGAGGTAAACGCGGCCGTGCCTGACTTCGCTTTCCGGCCGGATGAGGCGGGCACACATCATGGGGGTCGTAGTCAGGGAAACAACGAGTGACACTCCGATGGCGACCGACAGCGTCACGGCGAATTCGCGAAACAGCCGCCCGACAATTCCGCCCATCAGCAGAATCGGAATGAATACAGCGACCAGCGACAAACTGATCGAGAGGACCGTGAAACCGATTTCGCTCGCTCCTTCCAGTGCCGCCTGCATCGGTGTCTTGCCCTGTTCCAGATGTCGCGTGATGTTCTCGATGACGACGATGGCATCGTCCACAACGAAGCCCGTCGCGATGGCAAGCGCCATGAGAGAGAGATTATCCAGGCTATAGCCTGCGAGATACATCACGCTGAAGGTGCCTATGAGTGAAACGGGAACGGCGACACTCGGAATCAAGGTCGTCCGGACATTCCTCAGAAAAACAAAAACGACGAGGACCACCAGAAGGATCGAGAACCCCAGTGCAAGATCGACATCGCGAATCGAATCCCGGATCGTGGTGGTCCGGTCAAGGACAACCGACATTTGAATCGCAGGAGATATCGAAGACTGCAGCGCGGGAATCCGGGCACGGATGCGGTCCACCGTCGAGATAATATTGGCGCCGGGCTGACGGAAAATGATGATGGGAACGGCAGGCTTCCCGTTCACGAGACCGAGAGTCCGAACGTCTTCGACAGAATCAGCAACCGCAGCAACTTCCGAAAGCGGCACTGCGGCGCCGTTTCTGTATGCAATAACGAGGGGCTGGTATTCGCTTGCTTTCAACAACTGATCGGTCGTCCCGATTTGCCACGCGCGGTCGCGGTTTTGAACGTCTCCTTTGGGCCGGTTGGCGTTCGAGGCGGCGAGCGCCAACCGAACGTCTTCGAGATCCAGATTGAGGTTATTCAGGAGCGTGGGGTTGACATCAACCCGAACCGCCGGCAGTGCTCCTCCGCCCACGGTCACTTGCCCGACACCTTCTGTTTGCGAGAGCTTCTGCTGCAGTACCGAAGAAGCAGCGTCGTAGATGTCCCCCTTATCCACTGTTTCTGAAGTGAGAGCCAGGATGAGGACAGGCGCATCGGCAGGATTAACCTTTCGATAGGTTGGATTGCTCGGCAGGTTCGCCGGCAGCTGGCTGCGCGCTGCATTGATCCCGGCCTGGACGTCTCGCGCCGCCGAATCGATGTCCCGGCTCAGGTCGAACTGCAGGACGATGCTCGTCGAGCCGAGATTGCTCGACGACGTCATCTCATCCACTCCCGCGATTCGCGCAAACTGCCGCTCCAGCGGCGTCGCCACGGTCGATGCCATCGTTTCCGGACTTGCACCGGGCAAGGCCGCAGAAACCTGTATCGTGGGGAACTCGACCTGGGGCAGCGGAGATACGGGCAGCATGAAATATGCCAGCGCGCCCGCGAAAGCGACGGCGACAGTCAGCAGAGTTGTCGCAACCGACCGATGGATGAATGGTGACGAAATGCTCATGCGGCGACCCTGGGGTGATGGCTCTCGGAGGAGCCACCATCCTTTTTCTTCCCGAAGCGGACAGCGAGCCGATCGAACGCGAGATAAATCACCGGGGTTGTGAAAAGCGTGAGGATCTGGCTGAAGATGAGGCCGCCGATGATCGCGATTCCGAGAGGGCGCCGCAATTCGAAACCGGTTCCGGAACCGAACGCGAGAGGTATACCGGCAAAGAGCGCCGCCATCGTGGTCATCATGATCGGCCGGAAACGGAGCAGGCACGCTTGATAGATCGCATCGGCGGGCGCCTTACCTTCGTTGCGCTCCGCATCCAGCGCGAAATCGATCATCATAATGCCGTTCTTCTTCACGATTCCGATCAGCAGGATGATTCCGATCAGGGCGATCACGTCCATTTCCTGGCCGCAAATCAGCAGCGCCAGAAGTGCGCCGACGCCTGCGGACGGGAGCGTCGAAAGAATTGTGATCGGATGAATGTAGCTCTCGTACAAGACACCAAGAACGATGTACACCGTGACCAGCGCAGCGAGGATCAGCAGCGGCTCGTTTGTAAGAGAACTCAGAAATGCCTGCGCTGTGCCTTGAAACGCGCCGGTGATGCCGGCCGGCAGTTTCAAATCACGACGCACCTGATCGATCAGTTCCACTGCTTTTCCAAGTGAAACGTCCGGTGCCAGATTGAACGACACCGTCACCGCCGGGAACTGGCTCTGCCGGTTCACAGACAACGGAGCCGCATCAGTTTCGAGGCGGGTGAATGCGCTGAGCGGCACGGCGCCACTGGCAGCAGAATGCACGTAGATCTTCCCGAGATCCTCCGGAGTCCTCTGAAACTGCGGCTCCGCTTCCAGAACAACGCGGTACTGGTTCGACTGAGTAAACATCGTGGATATCTGCCGCTGGCCGAACGCGTCGTAGAGCGTATCGTCGATGAGCTGTGGTGTGATACCGAACCGCGACGCCGTCCTTCGATCGATCACCAGTTTTGCCTGTAATCCGCGGTTTTCCTGGTCCGTTGCAATGTCCTGCAGCTGGGGAAACGACTGAAGCTCTTTGACAAATTGCGGAACCCAGCGCTCCAGGTCCTGAGCATCGGGGGCTTCGAGAGTGTACTGGT
>QHXD01000330.1:4888-5523 GCA_003223895.1 Acidobacteriota bacterium | reverse complement strand
AGGTACAACTTGATTCCCTCGATGCCCGCAGTACCAGGTTGCAGCCGACGTATGATGTCGCTCGCGCTCTTTCTCCTCTCCTCGAGTGGTTTGAGATTGATCTGAATGCGTCCGCTGTTCGGTGTAGTGTTCGTTCCATCGACGCCGATGAACGAAGAGAGGCTCTCAATCGCCGGGTCGCGGAGGATCGTTTGAGCAAGCGCCTGCTGACGTTCGGCCATCGAGGCGAAAGACACGGATTGATCTGCTTCGGTGATTCCAAGAATCACTCCGGTATCCTGGATCGGAAAGAAACCCTTCGGAATAAAGATGTAGAGCAGGAATGTCAGGGCGAGTGTCGCGACAAACACGAGGAGAGTCGCCTGCTGATGCTTCAACACGAAACGAAGCGTGCGGCCGTAGTAGGCAATGATCGAGTCGAAAGCCCTGCCGGAAGCCCGGTAGAACCGGCTTTGCTCGGATTCGGGTTTGCGGCGCAGCAATCGCGCCGACATCATCGGCGTCAGCGTAAGCGACACGACTGCAGAAATCAAAATCGTCACGCTCAGCGTCACCGCGAACTCTCGAAAGAGGCGGCCGACGACGTCTCCCATGAACAAGAGTGGAATCAGCACGGCGATCAACGACACCGTCAA
>QHXD01000330.1:0-4849 GCA_003223895.1 Acidobacteriota bacterium | reverse complement strand
GAGAGCAGCCTCGATCGGCTGTTTGCCCTCTTCGATGTACCTCGCAATGTTTTCGATCATGACGATGGCATCGTCCACGACGAAGCCGGTGGCAATCGTCAGAGCCATCAGCGTCAGGTTGTTCAGGCTGTATCCCAGCAGGTACATGACGCCGAAAGTTCCGACGAGCGACAGGGGCACCGCTACACTCGGGATCACGGTTCCGGAAAGAGTTCGGAGAAAAACAAAAATGACCAGCACGACGAGCACGATTGTCACAATCAGCTCGAACTGGACGTCTTTTACGGAAGCGCGGATCGTGTTGGTCCGGTCTGTAAGGATTGAAATCGACACCGATGTCGGCAGCGTCTTCTTCAGGTCGGGAAGCAGCGCCTTGACCCGATCGACGACTTCTATAATGTTCGTGCCAGGCTGCCGCTGGATATTCACAATGATGGCGGGCACCGTGTTCATCCATGCGGCCTGCCTCACGTTCTCGGCCCCATCGATCACCGTTGCAACATCTGACAGTTGAACCGGCGCGCCGTTTCGATAAGCGACGATCAGCGGGCCATACTGGTCGCTCGACAAAAGCTGGTCATTGGCAGCGATCGTGTAGGCCTGATGCGGCCCGTCAAAGTTGCCTTTCGCCTGGTTCACATTCGCTGTGGCAATCGCCGTCCGCAGATCCTCCATGCCTAGCGCATAGCGGGAGAGCGCGGTTGGATTCGCTTGAATGCGCACAGCCGGCTTCTGTCCGCCGCTGATGCTGACCAGGCCGACACCCGACAATTGCGAAATCTTCTGGGCAAGATGCGTATCGGCAAAGTCCTGGACTTTGGACAGCGGGAGCGTCTGCGATGTGAGTGCCAGAGTCAGTACCGGCGCATCGGCGGGGTTGACCTTGCTGTAGACAGGCGGATTCGGAAGGTCCCTCGGCAAAAAACCGGAACCGGCATTGATCGCGGCCTGGACTTCCTGTTCCGCAACATCGATGCTCAGGTCGAGCGCAAACTGAAGCGTAATGACGGAGCTTCCCGCGGAGCTGGTTGAGGTCATCTGCTTCAATCCGGGAACCTGGCCGAACTGGCGTTCGAGCGGCGCGGTCACCGAAGATCCCATCACCTCGGGGCTCGCTCCCGGATAGAACGCCACCACCTGGATGGTCGGGTAATCGACCTGTGGCAGCGCCGATACCGGCAATTGGTGATACCCGGCAGCGCCGGCGAGCAGAATCGCACTCATGAAGAGCGAGGTTGCGACCGGCCGCAGAATAAACTGCCGCGAGATGTTCATTGACGTGGAGCGACCTTCATTCCCTGCTGGAGTCTATCTACGCCCTCTGTCACCACACTCTCGCCGGGAGACAATCCCTTATTGATGGAAGCCAGATCTCCCTCCACCGGCCCGAGTTCTACGTTTCGCATCTCGACCGTGTTGTCCGGCTTGACGACATAAACGTAGGTGGTTTGGGGTCCTCTTTGGACAGCCTGAGCCGGGATGAGGACCGTGTTGCGCTTCGTGTCCAGCAACAAGCGGGCATTCACAAACTGATTCGGAAAGAGAGCGTTGTCGCGGTTGTCGAACATCGCTTTGAATCGGACAGTGCCCGTGCTCACATCGACAAGGTTGTCAACCGTCAGCAGCGTGCCGGCGGCGATCTTGTTTTTGAAGTCGCGATCGTAGGCTTCCACGGGAAGCCGCTTCCCCATCGCGAGTTTCTTCATCACCGGCGGGACATTGTCCTGAGCAATATTAAAGATCACGGCGATGGGCTGCAGTTCTGTCACGACAGCAACACCATTCTGGTCACTGGCATGAACAATGTTGCCTGGATCGATTTGCCGCAAACCGATCCTGCCGTTGATCGGAGATGTGATGCGGGTGTAGGTGAGCTGCAGATTCGCGCTTTCGATGGCTGCCTGGTCCGCCTTGACCACCGCTTCATCCTGGCGGACTGTGGCTTCCTGCGTATCGAGCTGCTGCTTGGGCGCAGAATCCTGCGCGTAAAGGATTCTGTATCGTTCCAGGTCAACTCGAGCATTCGCAAGAAGCGCCTCATCGCGTTCCTTCTGCCCTTGTGCCTGAAGCAGCTGAACCTGGAAGGGACGCGGATCGATTTGCGCGATCAGATCGCCGGCGGCAACCATTTGCCCCTCGCGAACGGCAAGTTCGAAGAGCTGCCCGTCCACACGGGTCCTGACGGTCACCGTATTCGATGCGGTTACCGATCCCAGTCCTGTCAGATAAATAGGAAGATCTCCGGTTTTGGCGGTCGCCGCAACAACAGGCATCGGCTGGTTCGAGGATGCTTGCGCGGGCTTGCTTGTCCTTTCGAAGAAATGAGCGATCAGAAGAACGCCGAGAATGAAGATCAACGCAGCGCCGAGCCTGCGAACCCACCGCCGGCGTTTTCTGCTTCGTGGTTCGACCGCCTCGAACAGATTCCCTTGGTAGAAGTCGCGCGCCATTCTCACACCTGGAACCGGAATTCCACTATTTTTCGGGATACCACTCCAGGGCGAGTCCGCTGAAGCGCTTCCACCGAGCGTCTCCGTCCGGTACTCGTGATTCTGCAAAACCGAAACCAAAGAAAGTAAAAAATTGTAAGTACGGGACGGTTCTCCGAGTAGGACATCTTGTTCCCGACATTGTTCAGGACGATAATCCAGCCATGTGGAACATCGCGATACCTGTTTGGGAACTCATCTTAAGAGGAGGAGTTGTATACGTATTTCTCCTCATCCTTTTGCGCATTACCGGAAAGCGCCAGGTGGGTCAAATGGCGCCATTTGATCTTGTTCTGCTTCTCGTCCTGTCGAATGCCGTGCAGAACTCGATGAACGGAGGCGACAACTCGTTGGTTGGAGGTCTGATCTCAGCGACAACTCTTGTGGGGTTGAATTTCCTCATTGGACTGGTGACGTACAAAAGCAAGAAACTGGAGGCCATCATTGAAGGAAGGCCTCAGGTTCTCGTCCATAACGGAAAACTGTTCGAAGATGTTATGGCCAGTGCGAAACTTACGCATCACGAGCTGGATTCGGCTCTCCGCCAGGCGGGGTGCAATTGCATCGAGGAAGTGCACTCAGCCATCCTCGAGAACAATGGATCGATCAGTGTCGTCGCGCGTCATACGCTCCCCCCGAATTCTCCGTAAGGAAAGTCCGCACGTCCCGAGACGATTCATCGGCCACCTCTTCCTGCGGGACGTGCCCGGTCCCGAGGTAGATGATTAACTTCGAACCGGCAATAGAGGCGTGGTATTTGTGGGCGGCATCGACGCGGATGACGCGATCCTCTTGTCCCCACAAGATCAAAGTGGGAGCTTTGATATCGCGGATGTGGTCCCTGACGTCGCTGTTCCCCCGCGTGTTGAACCTCGCGATCGATGCGTCGCGCGTGCCTTCCATCCGGATGAAGTCCCAATAACGGTCGATCATTTCTTCAGTGATGATGTCTTTGTGAACGATCGCGTCGTTGATCCCATCGACGACGAGCGAGCGCGGCGTGATGTGCAGCAGCACTCGATTGACGATCGGCATGCCCGCGATTCGCAAGGCGAGCGAGGTGCGGTTTTCGCCGTTGTCGGGGAAACCGCTGGCATCGACGAGGATGAGGTGCGTCAGGCGATCGGCGTGCTGCTCGGCGAAGCGAGCGGCGACGCGCCCGCCCATCGAGTTGCCGCCTATCGCGAACCTCTGCAGCCCGAGCGCGTCGGTTACCTCGCCCACGAACTTCACCATGCCTTCCTCCGAGTAGTCCCGGTTGGGTACGGCGCCTGTCAGCCCATGCGCCGGCAGGTCGACCGTGATAATGCGAAATGTGTCGCCGAGCCGCTTCGCACACGGTTCCCAGGTGAAGAGCGAAGCATTCGACCCGTGGATAAGGACAAGCGCTTGCGCGTCGCGCGGCCCCCGATCCCGGACATGGCCGCGTGCGCCGTCCGGAAGCATGATGAATCGCGACGGCTCGCCGGCGTACTTTGCCTCCAGAGTTGCGCGGGGTATATCGGAGTCGCTGTAATACCAGAACCCGGATGCCGGCAGCACCAGAAGAGCCGCAAGACCGATTAGAAGAAGCTTTCGCATTTGCGTTCTTCAGCTCAGGATTTCGATCACTCGACGCGGGCTGCGTAGTTCGCCCACACGCACGATCCCGGCGACAGTGCTGAGGAATCTGCCGGGCTGACGGACCAGTGTCCCAATAATCAAGGTCTGCTTGTCCTGACGCGCGATCGCTTCCGGCCACGCGGTTTCGGGCAGCGCCCGGAACGTCTGAGCGCTTCTCCAGGCTTCATCGCGGGCCTTTTTCATACTGAAGTTTACGATCGCGTCGTCAATGTTTCCCAGGAAGCGGTTCATCAATCGAAGAGTCATCCACACCTCGGCGAGTTCGGTCTGCACGTCGTCAACGAGCGAGGCGAGCACGGCGTTGATCTTGTTGAAGTCGCCGTGCACGTCTTCAAGATTCGCGTTTCTCATCGTTTCGGCAGCGGCGATTCCAAGGTCGAGATTGATATGAGCGTTGATGCCAAGCAGTAGATGTTGCAGCACGATGGGCCAGTATTCCGACGTGCTTTCAAACGCAAGTCTCCAGGATTGAGTCGGCAAACGGCCGGTGCACCAGGTGCGGAAGGCGTCCAGGTAACGGCTCGCGAAAATAATATCCAATTGTTCCATTCGCTTGCCGTCGTCGAAAGCGTCCTGTTGAATTCCATTTTGAACGCTGACCGTTACCTTCCGGTACAGGGCGGGGAAGTAACCGAGTCGCGAGTCGTTGGCCAGGGCCCATTGAAGGATCGCGGACAGCCGATCAATGACCTCGCCAATCGAAGTGGCGCGCGAGGAGAGCATCTCCACGAGCGCCT
>QHXD01000329.1:5963-6340 GCA_003223895.1 Acidobacteriota bacterium | reverse complement strand
CCATCGGAAGGTTCGGTTTCGAACGACGTGGCGCTGCTGGCCGCTTCCGTAGGCTTTCAGTGGATGGCGACGGATGAAGGGATCCTGCCCAAGTCCGGTGTCGATCTGGGCTGGAATAATCGTCAGCGTCTCTATCACCCCTACAGGCGAGGAGCCATCACCGTCTTCTTTCGGGACCGCACGATTTCAGACCTGATCGGATTTCAATACATGCACGCGCCGGCAACCGAGAGTGCCGCCGACTTGATTCGCCGGCTGAAGGAGCTTCCAGAAGGGGCGCACGTCGTCATCGCGCTCGATGGTGAGAATCCCTGGGACTATTACCCGAACAGCGGCCGTGACTTCCTGCGGCGGCTCTATGAGGGAATTGAGCGCGA
>QHXD01000329.1:0-5929 GCA_003223895.1 Acidobacteriota bacterium | reverse complement strand
ACCCGGATCGTGGGCGAATGGGAACTTTCAGATCTGGATCGGCCACCCGGAGGATTATCAGGCGTGGAAATGGATCATGCGCGCGCGCGAAGCGTTGATGGGGCGGAGGGACCAGGTGCCGGAAAAAGAGTGGAACCTCGCCTACGAAGAGCTGCTGGTCGCCGAAGGCAGCGATTGGATGTGGTGGTTTGGCAATGATTTTTCCAGCGACAGCGACGCGATCTTCGATGCGCTGTTTCGGCAGCACATCGGGAATATCTTTCAATTGATAGGGTTGCCGCTACCGGAGGGTTTGGACCAGCCGGTCAAGAAAAACCTGGAGGGGAAGAGGATGGTGATGGTCCCCAAAAAAATTACTGATCACTGATGTCCAATGCCCAATGACTAATGAAATTGGGCATTGGACATTGGACATCAGTCATTAGTAATTCGCTGTCACAGCAGATCCTCTACAACCCTGAACAATTCCCTCCGCGGCATCGAACCCGTCGCGGTATGCCCAACCCCGCCCTCTTGCCAGTACACGATGATCTGGCCGTCCTTCTCAAACAAGAGACCATCTCTGCCGCGAATCTCGAGTTCCTCGGGACCCAGGCCGCCGAACCGCATCTCGGCCGGTTTCTTTTTCTTTTGTGTGGCGGCTTCGTGGAGAACGAACTCCTTGAACTCCCGGGGAAGGACGACCCGCGGGAACTTGAACGAATGCACGACCAGGTCGGCGCCGCCGGTTAGTTTGAATTTCTGGCGCACAACCGTGTAGAACGTCACGTCTGTCCGGATGTTTCCGATGATGGACATGTTCTTTACGAATTTCCCGTCCGCCGTCTCCACGGATTCCCGCTTACCCTCTTCCTGGGAAAGTCCGACGATCTCAATGCCCGCGGCCTTCTTGGCTTCTTCATAGTCCGACGGCTTGAATTCCACAAACGTAACAATCGGATTTGGATGTTTTGCGGAATCATACGGGGGACCTGGGGGCGGGACCTGCGCCAAGAGGGCCGTTGAGCTCAGAACAACCAGAAGAAACGTTGAGACACGAATCATGCGCCACATTATAATCGAGGCCAGGAATTAAAGAACTATGACTGGCACGGTCCGTGGCTTGTTTGTGAAACCGACGAAGGGCGCAAAGCCTCTGTCTCTGGAGTCTGTGGTCACCGGGGAGAGGGGACTCGAGGGCGACTATCACACCAGGTTTGCCAGCAAGCGGCAGATCCTGCTCATGTCGAGTAACATTCTGGAAGAACTGGATCTCGAGCCGGGAGAGATTTTCGAAAACGTGATCGTCGAGGGCCTGGATGTGATGGCCCTTCCCGGTGGGCAACGGCTTCGCATCGGCCAGTCCCTGGTCGAGGTCACCGTTCCATGCGAACCCTGCGATCAGATGGACGGCATACGTTATGGCCTGAAGGAAGCGCTCAGGGACAAGCGTGGAATGTTCGTCAAGGTCGTCACAGGCGGAGCCATTCGGATCGGGGATCCAGTAGAGGTTTTATGTCGAGAATCAGCCGCAGAAAATTCACTCAAATAATTTCCGCCGCAGGTGTGGCCGGCACCACGCTCATGGAAAAGATGTTTGCTGAAGTGCAGGACACGGGCTCGATCTCCCGCGACAGCCTGCGGTCTTTTCTGGACCTCTCCGGCATGAAAGTTCGTGACGATCAGATCAGCTCACTGCAGGCTTCACTCGAGCGCACGCTGGAGAGCGTGAAACGAATTCGCGACCGGAATGTGCCGCAGAGTGTCGAACCGGCGGTGATGTTCCGTGTCCGGCATTAATACTGCTCTTACCATCGCTGGATCCGATTCGATCGGCGGCGCAGGAATTCAGGCCGACCTCAAGACATTCTCCCGGTTGCGCGTCTACGGCATGTCCGTGATCACGGCGCTCACGGCTCAGAATACCTCCGGCGTTTTGAACATCATGGAAGTTCCGCCCGAATTCGTCGCCCGTCAGCTCGATGCCGTGCTCACGGATGTTCCACCCGATGCGCTCAAGACCGGCATGCTGAAGACTGCCGCAGTCGTTGAAGTGGTGGCCGGCAAAGTAAGAGAATACGGACTCACGAAACTGGTCGTCGATCCGGTCATGCTGTCCAAGTCCGGCGCGCGATTGCTCGATCCTGACGCGTATGCCGCTTTTCAAAGGCTCCTGTTGCCGCTGGCACTTGTCGTCACGCCGAACACGGAGGAAGCGCGGGCCCTCACTGGAAAGCCGATCCGGACAACCGCCGACATGGAAGAGGCAGCCCGCGCCATACATGCAACCGGCGCCCGGCAGGTCCTGATCAAAGGCGGGCACCTGGAAGGCGACGCCACGGATGTGCTTTTCGACGGGAAAGAGTTTTCGCGCTTCCGCTCCGAACGCCTGCCGGGCCGCGACTCTCACGGGACGGGATGTGTCCTTTCGGCCGCAATCACGGCACACCTGGCATTGGGCAAAACAGTGCGCGAAGCCGTGCAGTTGGGAAAGGACTTTGTCACGGAAGCGATAAAAAACGGCTTGAGGATCGGCAAGGGCCAGGGGCCGTGCGATCCGTTGGGATTAGGAAAGTAACATGGCGCTCCGAGTCAACGGCAAAGACATGAAGGATGCCGTTATCAAGGCGGACCAATTCGAGATGAAGATTCTCGATTTGATACCGGATCGCATGAGAGTGAGCGTTACAGGCATACGCGGCGAGGCTTTCAACTTTGTGCCTCGCTTCATGACAATGGTTTATCCGGACAGGACCATTGAGGCGAAGGATACTGGCATCATCGCTGTCGGTGTCGGTAAGACCATCGAACCCACCATCGAGTTTCGAGAGAAACTCCGCATCGAGACATTTCTCATCATGGAGTTGCGTTACGCGCGGAAAAAGCTCGCAACCATCGCCGTCGAATAAAACGGGGCTGATGCCGTTCGCACTGGTTGCCATAGCTGTGATCGCCTACGCCAACAGCCTCCACGGCAATCTCGTGTTCGACGACCAGCAGCTTATTCTGCAGGACCCGGTGATGCTGAGGATCCACGCATTGAGCGATTTGTTTTCGTTGTTGGGAGGCAGCAGACAGTTGCTCTTCCTCACATACGGTCTGAACTACTACCTCGGCGGAACGGATACATTCAGTTACCACCTCTTCAACGTTGCGTTTCACGCGCTGAATACTGTTCTGGTCTATTGGATCATCCTCGCAGCGATTCCGGAAAATAAAGACCGGAGATTCGCCGCAATAGCGGGTGCGGCCGTTTTCGGCGTCCATACGCTCTTCACCAGCGCAGTGAGCTACATTGCCGGCCGATCGTCCGTTTTGTGCGCGACGTTCTATTTTCTGGCGGTTCTGCTTTTTTTGAAGGCAGTCGATACACCGCGGCGCAGCGCGCGTGCTCTGTATTTAGTGTTAGTCGGACTAGCCGGATGGGTTGCCTGGCAAACCAAGCAGGAAGCGATCACCCTTCCGCTCGTTCTCGCCGGTGTGCTTTTTCTGCGAATGGAACGGAAGGACTGGCGATGGATTCTCCCGCTGGTTGCGATTCCGCCGGCCATTGTGGTGCTCATGCGAGACCAGATCGCTGCGCTTTACGCCATGGTTTCGGAAAACAGGGTTCTCGTTTCCGCCGGATTCGAAAAAGTGCTGCCTCCAGCCACGTATTTTCGGACTTACCTCACTTCGGTCGTGGAATATTACTTCCCGCGATTTCTACTTCCGGTGGGGCTCAGCGCCGATCCGCAGATAGACCCGATCGACCATTGGTACAGTCCGGAGTTTCTGGTGTCCATTTTCATGTTTGGGGCGCTTGCGTGGATGGCCCTCCACTACTCAAAACGCGAGCCTCTGTTCAGTCTGGGATTGACGGCGCTGCTTGTGTCCCCGCTGATGGCGTATGCAGGCATTCCTCTGGCTGACGTGGTTCTGGAACACCGTGCATACATTCCCGGCCTTGGCGTGGCGTTCCTCTTTGCATGGCTGTTTCAATGGGTCGCTCGGCACTATTCGAATATGCGATGGGTAGTGCTGGGCGCACTGGTTGCTGTGTTTGCTGTGATGACGATGTCGCGTAACAACGTATGGGCAAGCAATATCACGCTTTGGGAGGACGCGGAAATAAAAGGGCCTCAGAAGGCCCGGGCCCACTTCAATCTCGGGCAGGCGTACCAGGAAGCTCACCGAATGCCCGAAGCGGTCCGCGAGTACCAGCATGCTCTGGCGATCAAGCCGGACATCTATGCGGCGTATTCGAACATGGCTGCCATCTATCTTGACGAGGGACAGTATGCAAAAGCTGAAGAGATGTTGCTGAGGGTGACATCGCTTTCACCGGATTTTACGGAAGGATTCATCAATCTTGGCGTGTTCTATATTCGCACGCAGGCAACGGACAAGGCTCTGCATGCCCTCGACCGGGCACTGGAGACAAATAATGGATCGTACGCGGCGCATTTCAACAAAGGTGAAGCTTTGACGCAAAAAGGCGATTTCAAAGCTGCGCTGCCAAGCTATAAGGAGGCGGTTCGACTGCGGCCGGATGTAGACGCCTTTCGGCTCGGCCTGGCAGCAGCGTATGGGAGAGCAGGAGAGTTCGCTTCCGCCGAGAAAGAATACACGGCATTGATGACGACTTCGGTCGGTCCGGAAGCCGCTCGGAATCTCGGGGTTCTTTACAGGGATTCCGGAGATAGTAAGAAGGCGATGGCTTACTTCGAGCAGGCCGGCCGGATGCGAAGCGTTTTTCCCGAACTGCATCACGACATCGGCATTCTTTATCTGAAAAGATCGATGATTCAAGAGGCGATCGAGCAGTTCGAGTTGACGTTGCGCGAGCAGCCCGACTATGCGCCCGCCTACCTGAACCTCGCAGTGGCCTACCAGATGAAGGGCGACCGGCAGACTGCCAGGCAAACGCTCCAGACTTACCTCCGGAAATATGAAAATGCGAATTCACCCTACGTTGCACAAGTGAAGCAAAGGCTGGAATTGCTAAAATAAGCCCCTTTTTAAGCTCGATTTTCTGAAATTCGGATGTGACTTTTCTTGCCTGTTGTGGCGTAATTACCGCCGTCAAAAGGACTATGACGAGGGAGCCACAAACACATCTCGACGCCATCCGTAGCATCGAGCGCCTGCATCGCATTTTGGAAGCGGCAAAGCTGCTCAACTCCACGCTGGATCTGGCGGAGCTCACGGCCATCATCTTGAGAATCGTTCGAGATGAAGTCGGCACCGCCCGCGGAACGGTGTTCGTTTTGGATCGTCAGCGCCGGATACTGCGATCCCTTGTCGCGCAGGATGTGGAAAGAAAGGAAATTGTTCTTCCGCTGGGGCGGGGCATCGCGGGAACGGTTGGTGCAACCGGAGAAACGATCAACATTCCGGACGCATATGCGGACTCGCGCTTCGATCGCAGTTTTGACACCGTCCTTGGTTATCACACCCGAGACATTTACTGCATGCCGATCGTGAATCGTATGGGGGACATTGTCGGCGTGCTCGAATTGCTGAACCGTACACGCAGTCTCACACTGGAAGACGAGGAGTTCCTGGCGGGCGTGTCGGTGCACGTGGGACTGGCGCTCGAAAATGCCCAGTTGCACCTCGAGATCGTCGAGAAGCGCAAGGTCGAGCAGGAACTGGTTCTTGCTCGCGAGATTCAGCAGAACTTCTATCCGAACGTTCCAGGCAATTGTGGCGGGGTCCAAATTGCGGTATCCAACGAGATCTGCGAGGCTGTTGGCGGAGATTACATCGGATACTTTCCGATGGAAAACGAGCGGTTTCTTGTGGCGGTCGGCGACGTTTCGGGCAAAGGTATCGGTGCGGCACTGGTGATGTCGTCGCTTCACGCGACCTGCCGTGCCCTCGTGCGCCACGTTCATGCCATCGAACACATCACGAAGATCCTGAACGAAACGTTCGTCGAGACGACGGGTGCCGCTACCTTCGTCAC
>QHXD01000328.1 GCA_003223895.1 Acidobacteriota bacterium | reverse complement strand
TGTGGCGGTCGCAGTTGCATTGGGGACGCCCGGAATCGGGAACGTCACCACCGGCTTGTTGCCTTCCCATGCGACGGACGTTTTACCTGCCGTCATGACATCGGCTGGTATCCGTTGCGGTCTGGCCGCCATTTGAGGTGGGTCAAGAATCCCGGCCATTGCGGCTTTCCACGCACCCTGCGGACTTGCCCACAGGCGAATCATCCGCTCCTCTACGGTTGCCGGCATTGGAGTGGCTTTGCCTTTACCCGCGACGAGTTCGGCGCCGGGAATGTCTTCGTTCCAGGCATAGGCTCCACTGAGGACTTCGACATTGGAGCAACTCTGGCCGTTGGGCCTGGTGCCGGTGATCTGGATCCGTTCACCCGACGTCTGGTAGCTGATGCTGGTTCGATACTTCGTCATATTGCAGGGCTGCCCGTCTACTTGCATGGTGCCCTTGCCCTGATATTCGAGCGACATGAGCAGATCGTATTCCTCACTGCTCCGCAGCATTCCCGTGTACCAGGCCCAGTTGAACATCACTGCCTTCAGGTCCTTCGCGCCTGCTGCCGGGGTGTACAGCGGCGCACCGCCTCGGCCCCCGCCGCCTTGCGCGCCTCCGCCGCCCGCACCGGCTCCGCCACCACCTTGGGCCGGCGCTGCCGCAGGTGCAGCACCCCGTGCTTGTGCAATGCCCGAGGACGGCGCGCAGATTGTCAGAGCGACTGCGATCGCGACATTTGTCCCAAAGATCTTTCGTAGAACAGCCATGATGATCCCCCTTCTTGTTTAGTCGGTCGGGTTAACGGCGGAAATCTGGATCTCGCGTCCATCCGGCATCGTCACCGACTTGAGAAACCCCAATGGACTGCCGTTCCTCGCAGGGAGGAACTTCACTTTAATGTTGTCTCCGGTATGGAGGGCATTCTCACCGGTCTTACCGACTCCCCTCTGCGCGAGAGATGTCGCAGAGCCGAGCGTCATCACCCACGAGGTTGTCGAACCATCTGGATTCTTGACTGCGATAGTCAATGAGCCGTGGGGATTGACGAACTTTACGCTCTCGACCGCCCCCGACATCTCCATGTCCTTCTTCATGTCATACACGCCCGCGAGCGAATGATGAGCCAGTAGGGAGCCCGCCGTCATGAACCCACACAACACAATGCAAACTAGAGTTCGCTTAATCATTTGTGCGCCTCCGAAAGCACTTCAGAATTTGAAAGGCTGGCGACGGACTATAACATCGGGCGCGTCGAAAGGGAATTCGGGGCCGCTTCTACTTCGACCAGATCGGCGTGCCGTCGATTGAGATTAGGGAAAGCGAGTTCGGTGGACGCGAAGGATGGCAGGCTCATGCGACAAGACAATGGATTTCGCGTCTCGCTATTCCACCGATGCCAACTGCCGGTTGACATGCCCGCCAATTTGCTAAACCAATATGAAACTGTTAGTGTTGGCTCTCTAATTTAGGGAGGAGGCTATGAATTCCAAGCGATCTAGCCGCCGGCAGTTTTTGCAGCGCGCGGCGGCAGCGGGTTTGGCGGCGGGGGCGGTCGGCTCGGCAAGCGCACAGTCTCGCGCTGTCGCGGCAAAACCGGAAGCCAAACCAATGCTCGCGGAGGCCTCGCGCTTCCCGTTTTCCGGACTGGAAGTGACGAAGCGCATCGACCACATCACCTACTACACTCCCATTCAGGATTCGGCGGGCATCATTACACCGGCCCCGCTGCACTTCATGCAGACGCATGCTTCTGAGATTCCTGACCTCGATCCGAAGGAGCATCGCCTCACCATCCACGGCATGGTGGAGCGGCCGCTGAGCTTCACGCTCGATGAGCTAAAGCGCTTGCCTTCGGTATCACGAATTCATTTCGTGGAATGCCACGGCAACGGCTCCCCCGCGCGGCACAGCGACCACGAAAAGAAGGGCAGCGGTGTTCCGATCCAGTTCGTTCACGGAATGACGAGTTGCAGCGAATGGACCGGCGTCCTGCTTTCCGTTCTGCTCAAAGAGGCAGGTGTAAAGAAGGAAGCGAGCTGGCTCGTGTATGAAGGCGGCGACCCCGGCAAGTACACCTACACGCTGCCTCTGGCCAAGGCCATGGACGACGTGATGGTCGCCTACGCGCAGAATGGCGAGCCCGTGCGCCCCGCTCAGGGCCACCCGCTACGCATGCTGGTACCCGGTTGGGAGGGGCCCTTCAGCGTGAAATGGCTGAAGCATATCAAGGTGGTCGACCAGCCCTACATCACCTGGAATGAAGCGATGAATCACTCCATTCCGCGGCCGGATCTGGGCGGCAAGTCTCGCTGGCACCACTTCCAGATGGCACCGAAGTCGGTGATCACGCGGCCTTCGAGTGGCCACACGCTCTCCGGACCGGGCTTCTATGAAATCACAGGCTTGGCATGGTCGGGCTATGGCACGGTTCGCAGAGTGGAAATTTCCATCGATGGCGGGAAGACCTGGAAAGACGCGCGGCTACAGGCGCCCATTCTGCGCATGGCGCACACGCGGTTTAATTTCGACTGGAATTGGGACGGGCAGGAAACTTTGATCCAGTCCCGGTGCACGGACGACCAGGGCGAGACACAGTTATCCGTCGCTGAATTGTACAAGAACTGGGGCTACACCGACTATAAGTCACAGGATAAGACCCGCGCGATTCACTTCAATGCGATTCAACCCTGGCGCATTGCCAAAGACGGGAGCGTGTACGATGCAATGTTTGATTAATCGAAACGTCTCGAAACTTTGCGTTCTGCTGGCGCTGATGGCAGTGGCCGCCTTTGGCCAGCGAACCTATCCGAGCCTCGGCACGTCGTTGAGCCAGGACGAAATCAAAAGCTTTGACATGATCGTCGGACCGGAAGGCAAGGAACTTCCTCCGGGCCAGGGAACCTCCAAGGAAGGTGCCGACGTTTTCGCGAAGAAGTGCGCCGCCTGCCACGGCCGCAGGGGCGAAGGGGGATCGGTCCAGCACTTGGTGCTGGGCGGTCCGGGCAATCCGAAGAAGGGCCCATGGAAGGATACCGAAAAGTCCGCGGTCAGCTACTATCCGTATCCAACCATCGCGTGGGACTACATCAACCGCGCCATGCCCGCCAATAAGCCGGGCTCGCTCACTCCGGATGAAGTTTATTCCGCGGTCGCGTGGCTCTTTTACATGAACGGCATCATCGGTGAGAACGACGTCATGGACGCCAAGAGCCTGGTGAAAGTCCAGATGCCTAACCGCGACGGTTTCGTTCCGGCCAAACCCGTCTGGCCCCCGAATCCAAAGCTGGTACTGAGAAGGGGCGAGCGTAGAAACGGGCGAGAATGTAGGAAAAATAAGAGGAGTATCGCGTGGCCGTATGGTCCGACAACACGTTTTACGTAAACTTGCGGCTCTGGTTGCTCTCTGCTCTCCGAGGCACTTCTTTGTTCGCACGCCGACCCGTGAGCTAATTCTTGAATTTGGGCACAGACTTAAGTCTGCCCCAAATTACACTTTCTCCGAATTACCGAGCCTCCGTTCTACCTCTCGGCCCTTGCGTTTGTCGAGCGCCGCGTCAGCAGATCCCAGTGGTCGCCGGCGCGTTTGGTGATCTTGGACACGTCGTCTGCCAGCAGGTAGCCTTCTTTTACCAGGGGAGCCGCCGCTTCCTCGACTAACTTCAAATACTGCTCACGCGACGGATAGCGTTGCTGGATCGACAGGCGGGAATCGCCCGCCTGCTCGCGTTCCGTCTTCGTCGCGGCGAACGGGACGTAGGCTCCAATCAGCGGGAATAGCTGCTCGGTTCCACCGATCGCGCTGTTCCGGAAATTCCAGCCGGTGTAGGTTGCGAGCGGTACGGCGATGTCCGGCAGGCGAAGACCGCCCACGGGATTACCGTCACGATCGACTTGGGGAACCAACAGCGGCAATGGCGTTCCTGCACCATCTTTTGTTAGCAAGCGGTTCAGTCCGCGCACGCCCCCAAGGATTTTTCGCGGCGAACTGACGCCGCGAAGCGACGGGAATGCCACATCGGCGGCGCGAACGAGAGTGCCGTCCTGGAGGCGCGGGTAGCGGCTTGGAGGCGGCGCCACGCCGTCGCGCACCCATTTTTCCATCGCCACGATCAACGCGCGCATTGCAACCTCGTAGTTGACCGGATTGTCGGGCGTTTCGCCATTTCCCGCCGCTGGCGGGAACTTGCCAATGTTGTGCGGTGTGCCGGCGAAGTGATAGAGCCTCACGTTATCAGGCAACGCGATATCTTTCGACCCGTCGGGAGTGGTATGCGCCAGGGCAACGCTCCGCTCCCAATATTCGGTATCTGAATAGGTGTAAAAGATTTTCGGCTGATGCTCCGCGGCTCGAGGGTTCTCCAGTAAGCCTTCTTCGATGGCGGTAACAGGATCGCGTTGTTTTCGATCTGAAAATGGGAAATGCGTGGCCGACTCCATCAGCAGTGACGTAGGAGTCGACCATCGCTGATCGAGAACGACTCCGCCTGCGCCGGCCTTATGCGGTATCACAGCGTCGAAAACCTGGCGGTTGCGCTCATCGGTGTTGAAGCCTTCATAAAGAAAATCGCGGAGCCACCGCCCCGTCTGCGATGATCCAAATGCAAACGCGTATTTGGCGGAAGATGCTGCATCCGGAGCATACTTGACCCACGCAGCTACGTCTCGCACAGCGGCGAATCCAAGACCGGCCACCGGCGGGTTCACCGCTACATAGGACAATTCGTACGTTTGGCCGGGCTCAAAGCCGCCTTGTAACGTCACCGTGTTTCCCGAGAGCGTCCATTTTTCGCGTGGAATCGTCACCCAGTCGGCGCCCAACTTCGGGCGAACGCGAAGCGTGTTTTGCGGCGAGGCGGGATCGCTGGGCGTATAACCCACGAGGTCCCCGACTGTGGTGGCCTTCCGATCGTTGGGGATGAAAGTCGCGCGCACGAGGCCGGTTACGCCGGCCGCGGTAGGCAGATCAATTCGGATCGCGCCTTCGCGGCGAGCATCGAATTCCCAGCCGACCTGCACGATCGTGAAGCCGCGGCTGAGCAGAAATCCGTCGCCGACCTCACCGTCGGGTGTCGCGGTTACAGGGCCGCTGAACACGTTCAACGCGACGGTGCCTCCGCGGTTCACAATATCGAACAGCGCGATTCCGTTGCCTCGGCTTGGATCGCGGGGTTTGAAAATCACCAGATCGGCCGACATTTCAATCTTCCCCGCGCTGTTCTTCGGCGCTTTGTCGAGATCCGCGACCACCTGGTTTCGCTTGTTGGCTGGGTCGATGAGGAAATAGATCTTTCCCGCGAGACGTTCGTATACACCGGCCGGTCCAAACGAGTGGCCGCCAGCCGCATCCCGGCGTGAAGTCATCTCAACGCGCGACACCTCGGCGCTAACCAACGCCGGCACCAGGAACAGGACGAGCATCGACGAGACGGCATAGCGAACAAGGCGAATCATGTATGCCTCCGTTCAATTAAAGTGGAATGACCGCGAGATTACCCCAGTTTCAGGGCCAGGTCAAAATCGAACCCACTGAGGGAAATGGCGCATCATAGAGTCTCCGCTCCTTATTTGAAACTTGTTTCCTCATGGCTGCCCCGGCTGCTTCAATTCTGGTTTCGTGCATGACCAATGGCTGTGAATGATCTTCTATCCGCCGCGGCGGCGGCGGTACACCTCCGTGCTATTCCACCGCGCCAGCGCGAGAGTTGTCAGTGCTTCGATCCCGTCCACGTCGCAAAAGCCGTAATCCAGTGCGGATGTGCCTGGTACGCGTGGGCTGGATTTGCCATAGCCGCGGGTCGACATGATGCCGGAATCCAGGCCGCTTTCCACCAGGTAATCGCGGACGGCCCTGGCTCGCCTTTCGGACAGTCCTCTGTTGTATTCGTCCATACCGACGTCATCTACCGCGCGCGCTCAGAACATCGCGATCGGATTGACCGGCGATCCGGTCGCATTGGGCAGCGCCAGCGGCGTGACCGTCAGCATGAACTCCCAGCGATTGCGTGACGCCGCCGCTTCGCTCAACGCCTCCAGATCAGCGCGGTCGAGGATGTGGATGCCGAGAATCGCCTGAACGAAGTTGTGGACGGCGTTTCTGAACAACTCGCCCTGCGGCTGCGGTGAATAGCCGGCCGTTTCCCAGACAATCAGCGCGACGTCGCGTTTCTTCAGCCACGGCAGGATCGAATTATCGAACCCGGCGGCGCCATCGTCCGGCCCGAGTTTGGCCCGTCGACCATATCGGCCCCAGCGAAGCACCAGGGCGTCTCCCGGACCCACTTTGACACCGGTCTTCTTTTCCCACGCTTCGAGATCCTCGGGAAAGATCCGATCGCCGGGAGCGAGATACGGAAGGCCCTTCAGTCTCGCGATGTCGTACAACACCGCACGCGTGACGATCCCATTCTTCATTGGGAGAACGGAGTTCCTTTCTGCACCCTTTTCCTTCGTCACCAGTTTGGTTGCGTCATACCCGTTCCACATCTTTCCGCGGAAGAACGTGTGCGCGAGAGAATCGATGTGCGTTGCGGCCGCGCCGTGAATGCACGGATACGCCACCCGATCGGTTGCCCCCGTGTCCGTCGCCGTCGTCATGGCCCACTCGGCCGGGCACGGCACGTCCTGCATCTTTTCAAAAAAGGTATTGGTCGAAAGGGACACCGGCACGCCTTCCTTCACCAGCGTCAGCGCGGCGCGGCGCTTGGCCGGCGTAATCAGGTTGAGCGTTCCAAGCTGATCGTCACGGCCCCAGCGTCCCCAGTTCGACAACTCTGTCTGCCAGGCCTCGTACTGCGTCTCGCTTACGAGAGGACGGGATGATCCTGCCTGGGAGGCGGCGTTCTGAGACAGCACTGCGACGAGTGCGAAGGCACACACGACGACTGAAACCGTCGCGCGGATTGTCACTGCTCTCATCATGGTTTCCTCGCTATTGCCGGCGGTCGACGGCCGCGAAGTTTCGAGGAATGTGAGTAGGACACGCATAAGGCTCCCGCGTCGTAGTCGGTACTCGACAAGCGGCCTCTCCTATTCTGTGGTCTTTGTAGATTCGCATTGTCCTTTTCTTCATTCTGTTGTTCGAGTAATTCAGTAATTGCGCAAATGGAACTGTTGGAGCAATCGCTATTACGATACCACCCGGTAGCGACAACCCGGCGCCAAATTTGACGAGTGAAGATCCATAGGCGAGTTTAGTCTCATTTCCGCAGCCTGCAGCCATACCTGCATGCGACACGTTGGGCGGCTTGTTCTTCCTAGAAATTAACGCGATCCTACGATGTGTTGACTTCCGTCATGCGGGGTCACCATCGAAATCGTTTTCATCGGAAATCCGGTGACCTTGATTAATGGGAGTCCACTGAAGTGGCTAACTTTTACGCAATACAGCAGGATGGCTACGCTACCTAGACCAATCATTGCTGGCGCGATGGCGGCAGGGTTGTGGCTCAGGAACGTACTGATTCTTTTGAAAAGACCATCTGCATATTCGCTTGATGCAAACTCATCGACCGCTTTCCTGCCGAGGACCGGCAGAGGAGTCCAATACGTCAACGCGACAACGCCGATGAACCATATGACTCGTTTTGCAACCTCGTGCCCAAATCTTCCCAAGGCTAGGAGTTCCGTCGGTTTCCTATCAGGATTGACCTGCTGCATCTTGACAGGGAGAGGCTCGCTCTCTGGCCCTTGTACCGCCCTGGGTACCCTTAGTACGTCCAAGTAACGGATCAGGCAAACCGCCCGTGAACCTTGCCGGAACCTACTACCCGGCGGTTACATAAAGCGCCAGGTATGACATTGCAAAGATGTTCCTTCGGTTCCACGGCGCGCTGATACTTACCCTCACACGCTTATTCGCTTATGCTTTAATCGTTCGGCCATGCGGGAACAGCAGCTTTACGAGATGATAAGGGCAATAATCGAAGAGGAAGATGCCTCGGGTTGGGCGCGCATGCGACGCGTGCCGAGCACATCGGCGTCGAGGAACATCGACTACGTGTCGAAGCTGGACCCGGCCAGGCGCCGGTCGCTATTGGATGCGTTTGCATGGAATGCTCTCTATATGTTCGATCCGTCTCGCGATCCTCATCTTTTCAACTCCACTCCAGGGCATGAGGAATATCAGAAATTCCGTGACGCTCTGCCGCTGATGTTCAGCTGGGACTATCTCGATGTCCGCACTTTGCGGGCAATTCTGGGTGAGCGGGGATCAGGAGGCCCGTTCCGAGCGTACGCCGACGCGCCGGACTCTGTCATTCAACGGGCGGAATCGATAAGGCCAATCAAGGCCACCGACA
>QHXD01000327.1 GCA_003223895.1 Acidobacteriota bacterium | reverse complement strand
TACGGATTACTCGTCGGTAAGCCCATGCAGGCAGGGGTGCAACTCAACCGCTTTACAGGCTGGCAGGCCACGGTCGTTGTATTGGAGCAAAGCGGTGGAGCATGGTCCGGAAAGTTGTATACACACAGCGACAAGCCTCGCGCGTTCACGTTGAGGCCAGGGGCAGACCTGGAGCTTGCACCGCCACCAGACCTCCAAACGAGAATCAAGAACCCGGCAGCGGCATTCACCTTTGAGGGTGTGTCCATTTCTGGAGACACGGTGCGCAGCACGGATGAGCGGTTCAGAGGCAAAGCACTTGTGGTCGATATCATGGGAACCTGGTGTCACAACTGCCTGGATGAAGCCCCGCTGCTGCAGCAACTCCAGGAGCAGTATGGGAAAGAGGGACTCCAGGTAGTGGGAATCTCCTTCGAAATCAGCGACGATCGCGAGCTTGGGCAGAAGAATCTCAAGCTCTACCGGGACCGGTTTGGAATCACGTTCCCGCTGCTTTTCTGCGGCAGCATGGACGACGCCAACCTGAACAATCGTCTGAAAAGCCAACTCGACAACTTCTTCGCCTACCCGACCACTCTTTTCATCAGCAAAGAAGGCAAAGTGCAGGCAATCCACAGCGGTTTCAAAGGACCGGGGTCGGGAGAAGAATTCCAGTCGCAGGTGCAGGAGTTTCACGGCCTGGCGAAGCAACTGGTGCGCTGAGGGTCCGGAAAATTACTGATCACTGATGTCCAATGTCCAATGACTAATGAAATTGAGGATTGAAAAATGGGCGGATTTTTGAATCGGATTTTTCAATTCTCAATCTTCAATTTCATTAGTCATCCGTTCATTTCTCGATCCTCAAGTTCATTAGTGATTGGGCATTGGACATCAGTGATCAGTAATTTTCTGAAAATGCTCCTTGTTTCTATCATCATCATTACTTTGTATGCTGCACCAGTGGAACCGCAGAGTGCACTGACACAACTGAAGACCCGGGCCGAGCGGACGAATTACGTCGAAACCAGCCGGTACGACGATGTCGTCGCGTTCCTCGATACGGTCGCGAAAGCCTCTTCGCTCGTTCATACGACCACTTTCGGCTACACGTTCGAAGGCCGGCCGCTTCCGCTCGCCGTTGTCGGACGAGTCTCGGATGCGAAACCTGCAACTGTTCGCGCGTCGGGGAAGCTGCGCATTTATATTCAAGCGAACATTCATGCGGGCGAGGTTGAAGGGAAAGAGTCGGCTCTGGCTCTGGTTCGCGATATGGCATTGGGCCATTACGCCCAGTGGCTGGATTCGATGGTTCTTCTCGTCGCGCCGATCTACAACGCCGATGGGAACGAGCGCGTCTCACTGACGAACCGCGGTCCGCAACATGGCCCGATTGGCGGGATGGGGATTCGCGCCAATGCCCAGGGTCTCAATATCAATCGCGACAACATCAAGCTCGACACACCCGAAGCGCGATCGATGGTGAAGCTGCTGAACGATTACGATCCTCACGTCATGATCGATCTGCATACGACGAATGGTTCCCATCACGCCTACCATCTGACCTGGGAAATCCCGAACAATCCGGCAGCCGACCCCGGTATCACAAGATTGGCCCGTGACGAGTGGATGCCGGAGGTCATGAAAGTCATCAAAGCGAAGTATGGCTGGGACCTGCACTCCTACGGCGACGTCAGCGGTCAGCCGCCGGACCAGGTCTGGACCACAGTCGAGGATCTTCCGCGGTACACGCACAACTACTGGGGGCTCCGAAACCGTTTCGGTATTCTGAGCGAGACCTATTCTTACCTGACTTTCGAAGATCGGATTGCGACCGCTACGCGATTCCTGGAAGAAATCATCAACTTCGCTCACACCAACGCGTCGCGGGTCCGCAAAGCGGCAAACGACGCGGACAGCCAGTCGTTGATAGCGCGGCGTCTGTCGCTGCGTTCAAAAGTGAGACGTTCCGATCAAAAGGCCGAGGTCCTCATGGGCGATACCCAGGAGGAAGTAAATCCGTATAGCGGCCATGTCATCCTGCGCCGGCTGGATGTGCGGAAGCCGGAACAGATGTGGCTGGAAGCGACGTTCGAACCGGTCGAATTGGAGCGGGTGCCTTCGGCGTACTACCTGCCGGCCGAGTTGCGTTCCGCTGTGGACCGCCTTCAAGCGCACGGCATTCGGATCGAGCGTCTCAATCAGCCGTCAACGCTTGAATTGGAGGAGTTCCACATCGAGTCGAACCAGGTTGTGGCCCAGGCTTTCGAGGGTCATCAGGAGCGCACGATCTCAGGGAAGTACGAGCCTGTCAAGCGCACGCTCCCGGCCGGCACCTACCGTGTTCCGATGAACCAACCGCTCGCCCGCCTGGCGTTTTACCTGATCGAGGCGCGCTCGAACGATGGCCTGCTCACGTGGAATGTCCTGGACGAGGCGTTGAAGGATTCCCATGTCTATCCGATTGTGCGGAGCCGTCGCTAGGCATTGCGGCGCCGGGGAATTAGCCGCCAATGACGCGAATTACGCGAATGGGCGCAACAACGATTTCTTATGCGCCCATTCGCGTAATTCGCGTCATTGGCGGCTAATTCCCCTCGCATCCGGCAAATCGAGTGCTTTGTCGCTGGGGCCGTAGTGCAGTAGACTCGGATGCAACATCATGAAGATAGGGAGATCTGGCCAATCATGCGAGGGGTAATCACGGGTTCCGCAGCCATCATATTTTTCCTGGTCACCACCTTGATTCTTGGAGCCGGCCGAAGCGACATCGCCGATGCGGCGATGAAGGGAGACAAGGCGGCCATTCGAACCCTGATTCAGCAGAAAGCGGATGTGAACGCGCCGCAGGTGGATGGCGCGACCGCGCTCCACTGGGCCGTGTACAAAGACGATTTGGAAATGATGGACCTGCTGCTTCGGGCAGGCGCAAAGGTAAATGTCGCAAACCGCGACGGCATCACACCGCTGTATATGGCCTCCCTTTACGGTTATGCCCCGGTTATCGACATGCTCTTGAAAGCCGAGGCGGATGCAAAGAGCCTTGGGCCCGCGGGAGAAACTCTGCTGATGCTCGCGGCTCGCAACGGCAATCCGGAAGCGATCAAGCTGCTGATTGCCGCCGGCGTGGACGTGAATGCAAGGGAACCTGTGCGGGGAACGACGGCCTTGATGTGGGCCGTGGAACAAAAACATCCCGGAGCCGTTAAGGCATTGCTCGACGGTGGAGCAGACTTGAACGCCAAAACAGCTCTTGCCGGCCTGCCCAGAAACTACATGTCCGGCCGCGTCAATGTTAACGCTGTTGAAGCCGCGGCGCGGCGACAGATGGCCGCCGCTGCCAACGGTAGAACGTACGAGGAGCAACTCGCACTGGAGGGTATCGGAGGCCGCTTCGGTGGCAGTAACAGGACTCAACTTCAGGTCGGACAACCAGGGGCCGCTGCTGGTGCGGGTAATCGCGGGCAACGTGGCGGTGGACAACGAGGCGCCACCGGGGCTAACCCACCCCCTGCCGCGGCAACCGCTGCAGCGGCGCCGGCCGCCGCGCCCGCCGAAGTTCCGGAGGATCAGGACGATCAAAATTTCATCTATTCCGGCCTCGTCGGGACTGGCGGTGGCGGTTTAACCGCGCTGATTCTTGCCGCCCGCGAAGGAGATCTTGAATCAACGAAGGTGCTTCTGGACAAGGGCGCCGATGTCAATCAGGTCTCGGAGTATGGATGGACTGCGCTGCTCACCGCGACCAACAACCGGCACTACAAGCTTGGGAACTACCTGATTGAACGTGGTGCAAACCCCAGCCTTGCGAACAAGGGAGGCTGGACTCCTCTCTACCTCGCCACAGACAACCGCAATATCGAAGGCGGAGATTTTCCGGTTCCAAAACCGGACATGGATCACCTGGACTACATCAAACTCCTTCTGGCGCATGGCGCAAATCCTAACGCCCGCGTGAAAGACAACACGCTCACCCGAACCATCTTCACGATGCAGTGGTTCCTGGAATCCGGAGCAAGCCCGTTTGTGCGCGCGGCCCAGTCCGGCGACCTCGAGCTGCTGAAGCTTCTCCTGACCAACAGCGCCGATCCCAAGGTACGAACGGACCATGGTGATACGGCATTGACGGCTGCCGCGGGAATCGGCTGGGTGGAGGGTGTCACCTACGAACATTCGCCAAAGGAAAACGTGGAAGTCATGAGGTTCCTGCTCGACCTTGGCCTGGATCCCAACGGGGCCAACAACGACGGGCGGACTCCTTTGATGGGCGCAGCCCTCAAGGGCCGGACCGAAGTCATTCAGCTCCTCGTAGATCACGGCGCCAGGCTCGATACTCGAGACAGGGGCAGCCGGGACACCGATACCGTCGTCTCCGTTAATGCCGGACACACCTGGCAGGCCGTGGATTATTCCGATGGCCTTGTCCGCGTGGGAGTCCAGTCCGCAATTGCTCGTCCCGAAGCCCAGGCTCTGCTTCGCAAATTAATGGGTGAACGCGGAATGCCCTTCCCGCCGATCAATCGCACCGTGGATTCGGTCTGCATTGTGGAAATATGCAAGGAAAGAGTGCCGGCACAGCAGAAATAACCGCGAGGTCACGGTGCTGAAAAAATTCCTGTTGGGATTGTCACTGACGCTCGCATTCGCAGCCGTCGCCCCGGCCCAGTATCCCACGCCTGCCGAAGCGGATTTTGTCATCTCCAATTTCCGATCGCTACGGATACCTCGACATGATCGAGGCGCAATATCG
>QHXD01000326.1:5005-5489 GCA_003223895.1 Acidobacteriota bacterium | reverse complement strand
TGCGCCGGTCTGTAGAGGAATCAATTCCAGGAAACTGCGCGAGTTGAGCGGAATTTCGCGGAGCTGTCTCTGGTTGACCATGGAACTCACCGTCGCCGTGTTTATTTCGACCAGTGAAAGCAAATCCGTCACCGTCACTTCCTGCGTTGTGTCTCCAACCTGGAGGGTGAAGTCGACGGGTAGTTCCTGCCCAACGTTCAGATTGACGCCGTTTCGAAGGCCCTTCTTGAATCCGCTCAATTCTGCCTCGACGTCATACGTGCCAATCACAAGCGCCGGAATGCGGTATCCGCCATTGTCGCCTGTGATGGTGGTACGAACGATTCCTGTGCCTGTATTCTTTGCTGTTATCGTCACGCCAGGCACTAATGCGCCCGATTCATCCCGGACAACGCCGGAGATGATGCCCGTGGTCGCCTGGGCTGCTGAAAGGGCCTGTCCCGCAAGGCAAAGACACACCAGAACAAGCGCAAAGCCGACCTTC
>QHXD01000326.1:0-4970 GCA_003223895.1 Acidobacteriota bacterium | reverse complement strand
ACAAAAGAAGCGAAAAACCGCCCAGAACACTGACTCCTGTGGGCATTTTGGCAAGACCGTCCCACCGGTCAGCCTTACGAAGAATCACTGCGTGGTAAGTCACACCGACAAACAGGAACAGCATCTTCATGACGAATGCCAAATTACCGCTGTACTCCATGGGTTTCGAGGCGAAGAGGAGTGTTCCCGTTACCGTATTCACGCCGAGCGGAATCCACACCCATCGACGGACGAGCCTCGAAAAATACGAAATGGGCTGCGGCTCAAGGGCAATGCCCATGAGTCGGAGGTCAAAGGCAGCAACCAGCCCGATCAGGAAAACCATGCTGTAGAGATGAATGCATTCCAAAGTAGGAAACACCCACGACGACTCGCGTACGGTTGCACTTATCTGCAGGTCGTATAACCACTGCCACAAATGGGCAAACAAGAATGCTCCTTGATTGAAGTATTGACGGGCTCAGGCTATGAAGCCGATCCATCGGCCGGCAACAACCACACTGGCCCACAAAAGAACTGAAAAGGTACCCACCAGCTTGGCCGATAGGGGGGTCGTCGCAGTCTCGTCCCATTTGGACACGCTGCGATAGACCGTGAAATGGAAGATCGCCATGTTCAGGCCGGCCAGGACGATCAGAACCACCTTCGTCAGAAAGATCCAGTTGACGCAATATTTCGGGGCCTGACCTGCGAACATGAGGCCCCCGGTCGCCATCATTACTGCGAAGGCGGACCATGTGGCAGGAAGGAGCCGGTCCGCTAGCCGCGATACAGAAACGCGTTTCATGGCGAGCCCCAGGAGACGCAAATCGAATGTGGTAATACTCGCGACCAGTACGGACATGGCGGCGAGGTGCAGCGTCTGGATCAAAGCCCAGGTTTGATTGAACCCCGAAACCGCGTTACGCAAGGCGGAAACGTCGATTGCCCGACAGACCGCAGTCAACTGATCCATCCCTCTTCTCCTGTGTCGGGCGCCGCTACATCTATTTGTCTGTGCGGTTATGAAAAAGCTCTTCCTGGTTCCGTAACTGTTCAGAACCCGGATAGCACCTGACGTCTTCCGCAAGATCCCAATTCCGCAACCTGCGGTACGTGCTTCGCACCCAGGGTTTCGTAAAAGCGATCGGGTCTGTGAGTGTCAATTGAACTTTCAAGGTGTCGTGATCAAGACGCTGGTAGCGCTCTTCCATCTGCAACTGCTTGCTCGAAACATTGCCTCCGCCATCAAGCCAGGGTTCGTTGCGCAGACCGACCGTATCGACGACAAGCGTATCCCCCTCCCACCTGCCAATCGAGTGTCCCATCCAGGTGGGTTCCAGTTCTTCCTTCGGCGGGTGGCCTCGCCCGTCCATCCAGATTTGCCTTACGTTGTGGTCCTGCTCGTAGATGATGAGCACCCGGCGGGGAGTTTGGATGATCTCATAGCCTCCGACCGCGACGGCGCCATTGTTGATGATCAGCAACGACGGACCGTACGGAACGCAATGTTCCATGGGATTGAGTTCCTCTCGTGCGCCGAAGTCACTATCAATTCCATCCTTCGACTTTCTCGGATCATCGTTGTACAGGAATCGCTCCTGCGCCCAGGCTGTCCTGGACGGCGGCGAGTTCTGCAAACGGCCATACATTTTCGCGAGATAAACCGATTCCTCGCGCGCCGTGGTATCAATCCCCGGGGCTCTGTCGACCACTCCCCAGACTCCGGACAAGTCCGGCTTCCCATCCGGAGCGCGAGGCGCCGGCTTGACTTCTGTTATTTTCTGGCGGACGGCAATCTGTGAAAGTCCAATACCGGCAAAAGCAAGCAGCACCAGAATCACCCGGGAGATCAGACCCATTAAACGGTTTCTCATTTTAGAAACTCCTGATTTGCAGTCCACTAGTTGTAATTCTTTGCCGGCTTGTTCGGGTTCCGTTCCTTGTACTCGTGCAATTGGGTGGCGGCGGTTGTGGACACCTCCAGGCTTTTTCCGTTGATTACGTTGATGGCCATCTGGATGATCTTCCTGCCTTCTTTATCGAGAAATCCGGTAACGACTATCTCATCTCCGATCTTTGCTGAATTCGGCGTCCAGCCATACCTGCGCATCGCGTTCGGTGAAGAGGTTGTGCCGACCCAGTTTTCGTCCTGACCCGCCTTGGTTCTAACATCGAAATGAATGACGATGTGGGGATTGACAAAGTCCATCTGTGTTACCGTTCCTTTCATCACCCACAAGTTGTCATGATCGTAATTTGCTTCCGCGTGGTGTGCGAGCATCAACTGCGGAACGAGTAACACACTCGCAGCCAAGAATAGGAAAATCACTCTATTCTTCATTTGATCCCTCCAAAGTAGTTTTCGCCGCGACGTTCTTATACGCCACACGTATTGTTGTGCCCAATATCTTTCTGGACGTTGGAAATATAGTCTACGCCGCTTATGGATCTTCGCCACCGACCGCCTCTCCTTATTTCTTCTTATAGAGGCTGTCGATGTATCCGGTCTGGTCCAACTCGCGAACAAAACTATCGTCGATATAGTCCTCGACCCTGGCTTTGCGGAACTCTTCATTCCTCAATCCGGGATAACCGTCAAACAACACTTTCGCGTTCCTCAGTCCTTCTATTGCCGGATACGGCTTTGCGGGAAAGTCCCAGGTGTTATAGAAAAATTCCTGCATTTTGCGATCGGTGATGTTGTAGTACCTGGCGAGGGCGCGAAAGAACGCCTGTTTGTCCTGCTTCACGACCGCGATTGTGTCCACCATGGCTTTCACGAAGCGGCGCGCTGTTTCACGGTTGTTTTGCAGCCAGGCTTCCTCCACATGGATGCTGCTGGAAGCCATTGGAATCTTCCAATACTTGAACTCGATCAGCGGTTTTTGGCCCGCCTGAAGCGCCTGCCACAAAGGCAGCCCCTCTCCGGCAATATAGGCATCAAATTTTCCGCTCAGAAGACCTTCGTTCGTGCCGGACGGATCTTGCACGAATGTGATGTCTTTGTCTGGTTCCCATCCCATTGCCCTGGTAAAAACCAGCGCTTGAAAACCCAGAATATTGAAAGGTGAGGTAATGGCCAGGCGTTTCCCGCGGAGCTGTTCCGGAACGGTGATGTCTTTTCGGGCGAAAATCACATAGTTTGTCCGGTCCTGCAACGTGGCGAGGATCACTCGTTTGCGTCGCGACGTATTGCTGGTCTGGAAATGAGCCAGGAAGGCCGGCTGGCCTCCCGAAAGCCCAATCGGCGAAGGTGCGCCCCCGGGTTTGCAGCGGTACTGAGTGGGCGCCTCAATTCCGGCGATTTGCTTCAGATCTTCCACATCTCCCTGAGGCATACACTGGTCCACATCGAGGCCATTCTTCTTATAGATGCCTTCGTTCAAGGCCACCCAGTTGACCATTCTCAGAATGGAGACCAACCCCGGTGTCAGGCGCAGGGGCAAAAGGTTCTGCGGCGACTGTTGTGCATGTCCCGCAATCGCAACTCCTCCTGCACAGGTCACCATCAGAATCAGAATGAGCAGCCAGCCAACTCTCATCAAAAACCCCCTTTGGGCGATTTCAGAATATGTACTTCAAGGCAAATTGAATCTGCCTGGCGGAGCCGCGCGTCTGAGTAATCCTGCCGGCCTGTGGATCGCGAGTCCCATTGCTCAGAAAAGGCGATGCGTTAGGAAGAAAGAAATTCGGATGGTTGGTCAGGTTAAAGAACTCCGTGCGAAACTGAACTCTTGATGCTTCCGTAACGTTGAAGTTCTTGAGGATGGAGAAGTCGAGAGTCCCATATCCGGGGCCAGTCAGGGTGTTGTAGCCCAGGTTTCCGAAATGTCCCACTCGATAGTCCGGATCACCCGCTCTACAAACAGTGGAACCGGTGCACGTCGATGGAACGAATTGAGCGACGTCGTAATACATGTCCGGGCCGCCAAGTATCGGGTTGTTGTTCCCGCCTGGGATAAGGTTCGGCCTGAGGCCATCCTGCGAAAAAAACTGAGTTCTCTGCGCCGTGTTACCGGCGTCTGAAAGACTGAACGGAAATCCATCCGCTAAAGTCAGAACTCCGCTAAGCTGCCACCCGTTGGCGAGCGCTCCGGCAAGTCCCGTGCGGTCCGATTTTGGAAGATCGTAGGTCATGTTGCCGACGAAGTTGTTTCGTATATCGAACAAGGAACGTCCCTTTGCCATTCCGATATCGAAGTAGTAGCTGGTTCGCACGGTCTGAGCCAGACTGTCTTGCACATTCACCGATGATGCACCCATGTCGATGGCTTTGGAGAACGTGTAGGCTCCCTGGAATTGAAGGCCGGCGGCCAGACGTCTTCTCAGATTGACGGTAAGGCCATGATAGAAGGAATTGCCCATTGGAGCTTGAACGGTAAGCCGGCCAAAGCTCGGATTGACGTTGCCGTTGGCAAGTCGAAAATTCTTCTCCAGGGCAGGGACCGGATTCGGGAAGCCGTCCCACCGCGTTGTGTTCGCCTCAAACTGAAGCAGCAGATGCAGCGCGCGTGACCCGGTGTAGCCTGCCGAAACCAGCCAGGATCCAATCTCTCGTTCCAGCGTCAGGCTCCACCGGTAGATGGTCGCTGACTTCATGTCGTATTCCATGTAACGAGCTTGAGGTGTAACGGTGAGCAACTGGGGCTGCGTGGTAAACGCATCAGGAAATCGAATGGCCCCCGATGACGCCGTATCCGTTACCGATCCCGCCACACCGTAAGGCAGCATCGCCTGCAAGTTGAATTGCGTACTGAACAAGGATGGAGCTTCGTAATAGATCCCCGCGCCGGCTCGGACGGAGAACCTGTGATTTCCGGGGGACCAGGCAAACCCGAAACGCGGGCTGAAATTCTTGAGCGTGGGATTTGTGTAGAGCGGCCCGTAAGTGACCTGGTTACTGAAGACGCTTCGCAACGAGTTCAGGTGCCCGCGGACTTCGGTGGGATTGGTGCTGAACTCGTATCGCATTCCGAAATTCAAGGTCA
>QHXD01000325.1:1448-7895 GCA_003223895.1 Acidobacteriota bacterium | reverse complement strand
TCTTCGATTACAACCACGATGGCTTGCCGGATCTCTACGTGGGGCGGTACCTCGATTGGGACTACAGCAAGAATGTTTTCTGCGGCGATCGCAGCCCCGGGCGCCGTTCCTACTGCCATCCAGATGAATTCAAATGCGCAACGAGCCGGCTATTTCGCAACAACGGCAACGGCACGTTCACGGACGTGAGCGATGGCTCAGGAATCGGGAAGGCCTGTGGGAAGGCTCTCGGCGTCGTGGCGTTTGATTTCAATGGTGACGGTTGGACCGATCTTTACGTCGCAAATGACGCGGTTCCGAATTTTGTCTTTCGCAACAATGGCGACGGCACTTTTACGGAGACGGCACTTCTTGCGGAAGTCGCTCTCGGGTACTCCGGAAAGCCCCAGTCCGGAATGGGCACCGATGCGGCTGACTTCGACGGGGACGGCAAACCTGACCTCTTCGTGACAAATATTGACAACGAGCCGAACAACCTCTTTCACAACAATGGCGACGAAACCTTCTCCGATGTCACTGTCGAACAGAACCTCGGCACGGTGGCGCTTCAAACCAGCGGATTCGGCACCCGCTTCCTCGATTTCGACAACGATGGCCGGTTGGACATTGCCGTGCTCAACGGCCACGTGCTCGACAACATCCACCTATTTCACGAGACAGTGTCCTTCGCCGAAAGGCCGTTTCTCCTCCACAACATCGGTAACCGCTTCTTGGAAGAGGGCGCGTCTCACGGGAATGCTTTCCAAAAGGCGTATGTCGGCAGGGCGCTTGCTACCGGCGACTTCGACAACGACGGCGACACCGATCTTCTGTGGATCACGAATGGCGGCCCGCCCGTGCTTCTCCGGAACGACGGCGGCAATCGCAATTCGTGGATTGGATTCGAGTTGGTAGGGCAGGCAAGCGGCCGCGATGCCGTCGGCGCTGTTGTGAGCGTGACTGCCGGCGGACGCCGCCAAGTGCGGCAAAAAGTCGGCGGCGCGAGTTACCTCGCGGCGCATGATCCGCGGCTTCTTTTCGGCTTAGGAGATGCCAGGGCCGCGGAGCGCGTGGAAATCCGCTGGCCGAGCGGCGCGGTGAGTTCTCTCGAGAACGTGCCGGCGCGTCAATACGTCCGGATTCAGGAGCCGTCCCCGTCGGAACCGCGTGACCTCGCGTGGGGCCAGCTCTGGTGGCAATTCGTTGTGTCGAGGGCAGGGGAAGCGTACGATGCGCGGGACAGAGGTCCAAATCGGAAATTCTACTTAAATTGTCTTGATCGAGGAGATCGTGACCGCAGTGGATGAATCTTCATCTGTGCAGGAATGGGGGGCAAAGCCGATCTGCCTGCGATTTGTGCGTGAAGAGAACAGTACGGGCTGTTCATTGCGATCACAACAATCTTGACAAGCTGGGACGGCGAGAGTAGCGTGCGAAAAATTGTTTCGGCGACGCAATGCACTCCGAGACTGGGGGCCTGATGCCTGAATTCGCGGGATGATGATGCTAGCCTCAATGCCGTTCCTGAGCATGATCTTGCAGGCGGTGGATTGAGAAGTCCCTCGAAATCAGCCTAGCAGCCTGGGGGGAGTGCAGTGGAGGTGGGTGATGACGAACTGTAGACTGCGTGTGTGCTCCTGTTCGATTCTTGCCTTCGTGATTGTTTCTTTCCTCAGCCCGGCTCTCTCCGCACAAACGGATCGCGCCACGATCACGGGCCTGGTGACGGATCCGAGCGGCGCCACGGTGCCCGACGCAAAAGTCACCGCGACTGCCGTAGCTACGGGTGTGGCTCGCTCCACAGTTACGTCGGCCCAAGGGACATACACACTGCCCGAGCTTCCGTCGGGTGTCTACCAGGTTCAGGTGGAGGCCAAGGGTTTCAAGACCACGCAAAAGTCGGTCGAGCTGTTCGTCCTGGTGACCCAGCGCATGGACTTCCGATTGGAAGTAGGCGCGGCAAACGAAGTCGTGAAGGTGACAGAAGAAGCACCGCTCATCCAGGCCGATTCGGCCGTCGAACAGTCCACCGCGACTCCGCGACAGGTTCTCGAGCTGCCACTGCAAGTTAGCTCGGAAACCGCTGGACGCAGTCCACTCTCTTTCATCTATCTGGACAGCTCTGTTTCTTCGGCGAGCGGCCAGAACACGCCGAGCACAACGAATTTCCGCATTAACGGGAGCCAGGGCCTCGGACAAAACATTCTCATCGACGGTGGCACTACGCGTCGGGCGCAGAACGGCACATTTTTTACGGAAGTGGCGCCAGGCCCCGACGTCTTCGACGAATTCACAATAAATACCGGAAGCTACTCCTCGGAGTACGACAATTCCTCCGGTGGCGTGATCGATTTCAAGCTAAAGTCCGGCACAAACAATTTCCACGGGGAACTGTATGAATACTGGCGCAACGACTATCTGAACGCCAACACCTTTCTCAATAATTCGGGTGGCTTGCGGAAGAATGAAGATCGAGAGAACGATTTCGGCGGAAACTTCGGCGGCCCTGTGTTCATTCCCAAGCTGTATAACGGCCGGAACAAGACCTTTTTCTTCTTCGGCTATGGCGGCTACCGGTTCCTCCAGGGACAGAACGTGCTCGTTTCGATTCCCACGATGAAAATGCGGCAGGGGGATTTCTCGGAGCTCCTGACCGATCCGTATGTGCTTTCGTTCTTTGGACATCCTATCCAAATTTACGACCCGACAATCCCATCCGGATCGCGCACTGCGATACCTGGAAATAATCTGGCGACTTACGTGAATCCCAGCACGGGTCGATCGGTCATCGATCCCGTCGGCATGAAACTCCTCAGTATGCTTCCCCAGCCAACTCAAGCAGGCGTTTTCCACAACTTCCTATCTTCATCGACTACGCCGAACGATATGAACAGCGAAATCTTGAAGATCGACCACGTCCTCACGGACAAACAGCGTTTGTCCCTGAGTTGGACGCACCGCAGCCAAGATGCCGTCAAGGGAGGATTCCCGCGGTTCCCAGAGCCGCTCGTTGCCAATGGCGTTTGGCGTCAGTTTTTCAAGACCGATTATGTCCGCATCCAGCATGACGATGCGTTCACGCCGACCTTGCTGAATCACGTGAACCTCAGCTTCGACCGCGTCGGCGTCATCAATCGCAACACCACGTTGGGACAAAGCCCATCGACAGTGCTGGGGATGAATCCGCTCGCCACACAGAACACTGGATTGCCCCGAATCGGCTTCCCCGGCTATGGCGATATCCTCACCTCTCCCGATCCCCGAGCCAACCAGGAGTTCGGGTCTTCATTTTTCTCGGACCAGCAGTATGAAAATACCTGGGAGCTTTCCGATAGTGTGACGAAGGTGACTGGCCGCCACACGCTCAAATTCGGCGCCAGCCTGCTCAAAGAACAATTTAACGTCACGCAGTATCTGGACCTCGGCAGTTCCACCAACTTCCGGAATGACCAGACGGCTTCCGATGCAGACGGAGGCGGGGGCTGGCCCATCGCCAGCATGATTACCGGCGCTGCAGAGTTCAGCTTCGTTAGCATCGAGACGGTTCAACCCTCCTGGCGGTACTTCTACCCCGCATTTTTCGCGCAGGACGACATCAAGGTGACGCCAAAGCTCACGCTGAACGTGGGCATCCGCTATGAGATTCCGAATCCGCGCACGGAAGGGCACGACAAGATGCGTGCGTTCGACCCGAAGGTTATGAATCCGGACGCGCACATTCTCGGAGCGATTGTCGGGGCGGGCGGCCAAGGCGGGCTCAAAGCTCGATGGCCGGGATTGATTCCGACCGACTATTCGAACGTGGCGCCCCGAATCGGCTTCGCATACAAGCTCAATAGTAAAACCGTGGTCCGCGGCGGATATGGCTTGTACTACGCTCCGATCCTGTACGGTTTCAACGGCGGCAGCAACATCAACAACGCGGAAATTGGATACAACATCCTGGGTTTTCTGCGCACACCGAACGGACGAAACTCCACCGTCTTTCTGAACAGCTACCCCAATGCCCCGGTTCCCAATCCGAACTCGCAGTTCGTGTTTGATTCAGCGGGGAACTTTCTCGCCTTTAACGGCGTGGATTATCTAAACCACGATTTCCACACCGGCCGGACGGCGCAGTGGAGTTTGGATGTGCAGCGCCAGATCCAGGATCACTTTGCCGCCACACTGAGTTACGTCGGGAGCCACGGCACACGCCTGCGGTCTAACTTTGAGCATCTGGATGCGCTTCCTCTGAATGACTTGAAGCTGGGTTTCCCAATTCTGAATGAATCGCTGAACAAGGCACTCGCCGATCCGGCAACGGTCGCGTACGCGGCTAGCGTCCGAGCACCACTGCCTGCAAGCGCCAGCGCTGTTTTCCCCGGCTTCGACGGCAATCAGTCGGTGGCGCAGGCGTTGCGGCCTTTCCCCCAGTACAGGGATTTCACAAACTTAATGGAGTCGCTCGGGCATAGCTGGTACGACGCGTTGAATGCAAAGCTGGACTGGCGGTATCGCGATGGATTGCAGTTCGGTGCGGCCTACACCTTCTCAAAACTCATCACCGACGCCGCCGAAGATGTGCAAGGGGGATCCCCCATCGCTGGCTCTTACCAGAATCCTTTCGACATCCGGCAGTTGCGCAGCGTGAGCCCAAATAATGCGGCGCATTCCTTCGTGCTGAACTTCATTTACGAACTTCCCTTCGGAACGGGAAAACCGTACGCAAAGCGCAGCGGGCCGATCGATAAAATCGCGGGCGGATGGGAAGTGGCGAGCATCTTGAGCTACCGGTCTGGTCTCCCGCTCGTGCCCATCCTGACTGGCCCACAGGCGGGCTGGCTCAATCTGGTAGGCTACGATGGCAACCTCCGGCCGGACCTGACCGGACAGCCGATTCTGACCGGCCGGCAATTCTCTCAGCGGGGTGAACGTTCAGATGGTAAACCGGGCGGCATTCTCGCGCCCGCCGGATTTCACAGCTCCGCCCGCAGGCGCGGTGCCCGGGAATGCCGCCTACGCCACGTACTATGCCGACCCGATGGCGTTTTTCGGAAACGCGCCGGCCGTGCTTTCTCACGTGCGCCTGCTGCCCTACAAGAACGAGGACATTACGCTTTTGAAGAAGACGCGCATCACCGAGCGAATGGCGATCGAGGCTCGCGGGGTATTCATCAACGCTTTTAACCGCCATCGGTATTTTCTGCCAAACATGGATCTGAACTCGGGCGGATTTGGCATCGCCGGCGTAATTGGCGATCCGAACGTGTACACACCACGGACCGTCCAGTTAGCGTTGCGCCTGCTTTTTTAGCGGTGGCACACATTGGCCGGTGGCTGAAGGCTGCGCCGTCTCATTCACAAAGCTCCGCAAGTTCGTGATCAGCCTTCGCGGCACTTTGCGCGCGCGTGGAGACAAGATTTCTTCGCTCATCCCGCGCAATATGCGGTAATTTTCTTTGTCGTGTACCGCTTCCCGAGATCGGTTGTCGCGCCTGTCATCTTGGCGGCGATAAGCAGTCATCTTTGCGCCGGAGTCTTGAACGCATTCGCGGCGGGTGCGCCGCAGACCGGGCCTGCCGAGCGCGTGGCCGCTTTAATCCAAGAGGGCGTCACGGAAATGGAGCGCGGCGCGCCCCAGGATGCGAAACGCTCGTTCGAACGCGCCCTTCGAATCGATCCGAAGAACGTGCCCGCGCTCACCTACCTTGGCATACTGGCAGACCGCCAAGGGAATCTGCCGGAGGCGGAACGCCGCTTTGCCGCGGCCGTTGCGGCGGCTCCCTCTTCACCAGAAGCGCGGAACAACCTTGGCGCTGCACTCTTGAAGCTCGAACAAAAGCGCCGAGCCGCCGTGGAGTTCTCCGCGTCTCTGCGGCTGAATCCAAAGCAGCCGGGAGCGTTGGTCAATCTGGCGCAAATCCATTTTGGCGATGGTTCACCGGACGAGTTGCGGGCCGCACAAGCGCTTTTTGAACGTGCCTGGGCGTTGGCGCCTGATGCGGAGATCGCGCGAGCCCTGGTGGTCATTCCTCTTCGCTTGCAAGACCCCGCTGAAGCGGCTCGCAAGTTTCCGAAATACTTCGAGCTGTTAAACGGCGCTCCGCAGTCGACGGCTTCCCCCCGGGCCCGCAGCGAATTAGGCGCTGCGCTTCTGGAAGCAGGGTTGCCGAAGGAGGCCGCCCAGGAATTGCAGGCGGCGGTAGATGCCGAGCCGGACGATACGAACCAAGTCGTACTGCTCGCACGTGCTTACCGGGAGCAGAAGGACTTTTCCGCCGCGGAGAAAGCTTTGCGTTCGAAAATCGCACGGAGAAGGGAGACGGCCGCGATCGATGCCGAGTTAGCGGAGGTTTACGACGCCAGCGGCCGCGTCGAGGACGCGATCCCAGCGATGCGGCGGGCCATTCAACTGAATCACGCGAGTCAGGCGTATCGCTTCCGCTATGCCATGCTGCTGATTGATGCGAGGGCGCCGGAAGCCGC
>QHXD01000325.1:0-1290 GCA_003223895.1 Acidobacteriota bacterium | reverse complement strand
GAATCATCGCTGTGGATGAGGGAAAGGATGCCGAGGCCGTCTCTCATTACGAGTAGGCGTTGGCGGCCGACGAACGCTCATCTGTCACGCACTATCTTCTGTCGGAGGCGCTAGCAAAACTGAGCCCTCCGGATGACGCCGGAGCCGAGGCACATTTGAAACTCGCGCTCATGCTTGATACGGGATTCGCAGAGGCTCGACTGGCTCTCGGCAAGCTCTACCTACGGACCAACCGTCTGGACAAGGCTGCGCAAGAGCTGGAAGAAATAGTGAAAATGGATCCGAATCTCGTCCAGACCTATTTTCAATTGAGCCGTGTCTACACACGCCAGAAGAGGACGCAAGAGGCAAAGGCGATGGCGGACAAGTTCGAGGAGTTGAGTAAGGCTCAGAAACAGCAGTCTGAGAACGAACGGCGCGACATCCTGCGCCGACTGGCCAACGTGCGCTTCTAGAGAATTTGATGAGGAAGGGGTGGCGCGCATGGCCCATCGTGTTTGTTCTTCTTTGCGCGATCACGATTCATTCGGATTCACCCGCCGGTTGGCCTCAGTCCCAGGACGACCACGTTTCGGCCTCCATCGTCATCGAAGCCGACAAGCTGCTAGGCAGCATCAGCCCGAGGTTGTACGGCCAGTTCGACGAATTCATGTATGAAGGCGTGAAAGGGGGGCTCTACGCGGAGTTGCTGCGCGATCGTGGCTTTGACGAAGCGCCTGACGTCCGCGGCTTACCGCGCTATTGGGAACGAGATCCCGATGATCGAAACGACGATCCAGGCCTGCACATTTACTTGGACGATGCAGTCATCTATCCGCCCGCGCCCAAGTTCCCCAGCGAGATAGGCAACCATTCCCTTCGGCTCGACGTTACCGCGAACGACGGCCAGCGGCGGGGGATCCATCAGGGCGGAATCCCTGTGCGTCAAGGTGTCGCCTATCACGGTTATATTTGGATCAAGACCAGCGGCTTCAGCGGCCATATCAACGTTGCTCTGGAAGCAGACTGGACAGACGGCGAAACTTACGCAAACGCCGAAATCGCGGACATTTCAGGCGACTGGAAGAAATATTCTTTCTCACTCGCTCCGCGAAAAGGCGATCCGCTGGCAAAATTCTCCGTGCTGGTTTATGGGCGGGGACGCCTCTGGCTCGATCAGCTCTCGTTGATGCCGGGAGACGCGGTGGACGGCGTCCGCACCGATGTCTTCCAGAAGGTCAAAGCATTGCGCCCTGCTTTCATCCGCTGGCCCGGTGGCAATGTCGCGCAGGATTATCATTGGACGTGGGG
>QHXD01000324.1:14849-15346 GCA_003223895.1 Acidobacteriota bacterium | reverse complement strand
CGAGCCAGCCGCGCGGTCTCCAGTCCAACCCAGACGTTATTTCTTTTCGCCATCGAGACCTGTGCGAAGTGAAGCTTGCCCTCGTCCTTCAAACGGCCGAGTCTCCACGCCACAAGCTGTCCCTTCGTGATCTCCGTGAGCATGTGCGCCAGCTTGTCCTGAACGAGCTGGAACTGCGCGATGGGTTTGTCGAATTGCACGCGCCCTTTTGTGTATTCGACAGCCCATTCATAGCACGCCATCGCGGCTCCAATTCCGCCCCATGCGATTCCGTAGCGGGCCTGATTCAGGCAACCCAATGGAGATTTCAACCCGCTGCTTTGTGGAAGCAGATTCGCTGCGGGAACCACCACATCATCGAGGATCAGATCTGAAGTGACGGAAGCGCGCAACGAAAGCTTCGCTTTGATTTCGGGGGCCTGGAATCCCGGTGTACTGGTTTCGACAATGAAGCCACGGATGTCGTCATTCACTTTTGCCCAGACAATCGCGACGTC